>CAYVTK010000132.1:0-3787 GCA_964454465.1 uncultured bacterium
AGGCCTTTATGACACTTTTGTCGGAGGATTTTTCTCCCAAGCGTCTATATTTACATTAGGAATTATGCCTTATATATCCGCATCAATTATCATTCAATTATTGAGTGCTGTAATTCCATTTTTCCAAAAACTTCAAAAAGAAGGAGAGTTAGGAAGAAGAAAAATAATTCAACTTACAAGATATGGTACTGTAATTATAGCTAGTATGCAGGCTATTGGAGTTTCTGTTTATCTTTCTAGCTTGACAGACCCTAATACAAATATTCCTATTGTCTCTGAATCTAGTATAATATTTTATTTTGTTACTATAATTAGCCTTGTAACAGGTACAATTTTTATTATGTGGCTTGGAGAACAAATTTCTGATTATGGATTAGGTAATGGTATATCATTAATTATTATGTGTGGGATATTGGCTACTTTACCATTTACTTTACAAATTGAATGGGATTCAGGGAATATCGCAAATAGTCCATATAGATATATAGGATTATTAATAGTGATGTTTGTAATTACATTATTTGTTGTTGGTGTAACAACTGGAACTCGAAAAATACCAGTTCAATATGCAAAAAGAGTTGTAGGTAGAAAAGTGTATGGGGGGCAAGCAACTCATATCCCATTGAAAATATTAACAGCTGGTGTAATGCCTATAATTTTTGCGCAAGCTTTAATGTTTATTCCTAATACTCTCGCTTCTTTTTGGCCAGATAGTGGGTTTAGTGATTTTATCAATAATGTATTTTCTCCAACACATGCAGTTTATTCTGTATTTTTTGCAATTTTAATTATCGTATTTACATATTTCTACACAGCAATTTCTTTTAACCCTGTTGATGTAGCAGATAATATGAAAAAACAAGGGGGATTTATTCCTGGAGTGCGTCCTGGAAGAGCAACAGCGGATTATATTGATAAAATTTTAACTAGAGTAACACTTCCAGCATCTATATTTTTAGCCTTGATTGCAGTTTTCCCTGCTATTTTATACTCTATGTTTAATGAACAGGTGAGTTATTCATTAGTAAGTTTTTATGGTGGTACAAGTTTGATCATAATTGTTGGTGTTGCATTGGATACATTACAACAGATTGAATCACATATGTTGATGAAAAATTATGATGGTTTTTTGAAAAGTGGTAGAATAAGAGGTAGGACTCGAAGATATTAATTTTCAAGTTCAATAAATATGATTTATCTTAAGAATAATTCTGAAATCGATAAATTGTATCATGCAGGTCAAATTGTTAAAGATACCTTATTAATGATAGAGGAATATATAAAGCCAGGTGTAACAACAATAGATTTAGATAGAATGGCTGAAGAATTTATTGTTTCAAAAAGAGCTAGGCCTGGATTTAAAGGTTTGTATGGATATCCAGCTACATTATGTACATCTGTTGATGATGAAGTCGTACATGGGATTCCTAATAATTCACCTCTTAAAGAAGGTCAAATTCTTGGTATAGATGTTGGTTCTATATATGATGGTTTTTATGGAGATCATGCTAAAACATTTTGCGTTGGCTCTGTAAGTAAAGAAAAAAAACGTTTACTTGATGTTACAGAAGAGTGCTTATATATAGGAATTAAAGAAGCAAAATGTGGTAATACTATAGGAGATATTGGCTATGCAGTTCAAGCTAATGCAGAAAAGAATGGCTATAGTGTTGTTAGAGATTTAGTTGGACATGGCATAGGCCAGAAACTACATGAAGAACCTCAAGTACCTAATTTTGGTTTAAGAGGCAGAGGGCCCTTGATTAAACCTGGATTATGTCTTGCTATTGAGCCTATGATTAATTATGGTTCTTTTGAAGTCTATACTAGAGAGGATAATTGGACAATTTGTACAAAAGATGGTAAACCATCTGCACATTTTGAGCATTCTATCGCAATAACAGAAAAAGAAGTTAGGATACTAACTAAATAAATTATGGCTAAAGAAAAAAATATAGAAGTTGATGGAGAAATAATTGAAACATTACCTAATGCAATGTTTAGAGTTGTTATTGACAATGGTCATGAAGTATTAGCTCATGTATCAGGTAAAATGAGAATGCATTATATTAAAATTTTACCTGGAGATAAAATAAAATTAGAATTATCTCCATATGATTTATCAAGAGGAAGGATAACATTTAGATATTAATGAAAGTTAGAGCATCAATAAAAAAAATATGTAATAAATGCCAAATAATTAGAAGGCATGGTGTATTAAGGGTGATTTGTGAAAACCCTAAACACAAACAAAGACAAGGCTAAATATTTATTATTTAGCTATTAAGGAGGTTTGATTTGGCTAGAATAGCAGGAGTTGATTTACCAAAGAATAAGGCAATACTTGTTTCGTTATCTTATATATATGGAATAGGACAAATGCAATCAAGTAAAATATTAGATTCTGTTGGCATAAGTTATATGACTAAAACAAGTGATTTATCTGAAGAGCAGATTTTGGCTATAAGGAATGAAATAGGTGATAATTATTCTGTTGAAGGAGAGCTAAGAAGTCAGGTAGGAAGAAATATTAAAAGGCTTATAGATATAGGAACATATAAAGGTTTAAGGCATAAAAATGGTTTACCTGTTAACGGTCAAAATACAAAAAATAATGCCAGAACAAGAAAAGGAAGAAAACGTACTGTAGCAAATAAGAAAAAAGCTGTTTAGGAGATTATATTTAATGGCAAAAACTAAAATATATAGAAAAAAGAAAAAAACAAAAGTTGATCCAGAGGGGATTGCATTTATCAAGTCAACATTTAATAATACTATTATTACTTTAACAGATAAGTATGGGAATGCTATATCTTGGTCTAGTTCAGGAGCTTTAGGCTTTAGAGGTTCAAGAAAAAGTACTCCTTTTGCTGCAGCTCAAGCAGCAGAAAAAGCTGGATCTGAAGCAATTTCACGGGGGTTGTCGAGTATTGAAGTTAGAATTAATGGACCTGGGGGAGGTAGAGAGTCAGCTGTAAGAGCTCTTAAAACGTGTGGTTTGAATATAACTTCTATAATGGATGTTACTCCAATTCCTCATAATGGATGTAGACCACCTAAAAAAAGAAGGGTATAATTAGAAAAAGGAAAAATAATTATGGCTAGATATAATGGACCAAGAGCACGAATTTGTAGAAGATTAGAATATCCTGTATTTGAATCCCCTAAATTTGGAACAATAAGAAAAAATTATGCGCCTGGTCAACATGGACCAACTCAAAGAAGAACCAAATTATCAAATTACGGTATTCAATTAAGAGAAAAACAAAGAATTAAATATCTTTACGGTGTACTTGAAAAACAATTTAGGAATTATTTTAAAAAAGCTTCATCTAAGAAAGGTCCAACAGGTCATAATTTATTGATTATGCTAGAATCAAGATTGGATAATACTGTATATAGATTAGGCTTGGCAGCTACCCGAAGTGCAGCAAGACAGTTGATTTCTCATAAACATTTTTTAGTTAATAATAAGGTAGTTAATATTCCATCTTACTTATTATCTGATGGTGATATAATTCAAGTAAGAGATAAAAGTAAAAGATTTCGTGTATTTCAAGATTCAATGCGAAGGATTCAAGGTGATAATCCAATGCCGTGGTTAAGTATTGATAAAAGTAAATTGAATGGAGTATTTAATAATCCCCCAGAAAGGGATGAAATTCCAGAAACATTTAATGAACAACTTGTTGTAGAATTGTATTCAAAATAAATAATTAAGGATAACTCAACTATGATAAATAATAAATATTTTCAAGATCTTAAAATTGATATATCAGAAACATCA
>CAYVTK010000133.1:0-3772 GCA_964454465.1 uncultured bacterium
ACTAACAACAGATGGTAATGGTGGTGCATATATTGTATGGATGGATGAGAGATATGCAGCATTTCCTGAAACAGAAATTTTTATGCAACATCTTAGTGCTTCAGGATCAACCTCATTTGCAGATAATGGAATTGCAGCATGCGATGCTTCAGGTTTTCAGTTTAATCCATTAGTTAGAAATGATGGTAATGGTAATGTATTTGCTCTATGGGGAGATATGCGTTCTGGGAGTATAGGACTTTTTGTACAACATTTAGATCCTAGTCAAGGAATAACATTGGACAATAATGGTATTGAATTATACTTTGGTATTGATGGGAATGGACTAAAAGCAGAATCTCTATATCTAGGAAATGATGAATCTCTTCTATATTGGGAAGATCATCGTTTAGGTGTTATAGCAGATTTAACATATGGACAAAAAATTTATTCAGGTTGGGAAGATGTAGAGGATCCTAATGGTTTAAAATTATGTGATAATCCTTATCAGGTTTATCCTAAGGCTGAAATTAATGATATGGATGACAATATTATGCTAGGATTTGGTCAAGCCTTTGGAGATATTGCATTGCATTATCAACCTCTTAATAATGATCTTCAAATGATAGGTGGAACAAATCAAGGTTTCCCTGTTCATGAATCATTTACACCTCAAAATAGCTTTGATTTAGTTTATTCTGATGATAATAATGTTTATTTTGCATTTTCAGATCAAAGAAATTTTATTGATAGTGATATTTATTTACAAAAATATAATAATTTTTCAGATGTGTACTCTGAACCAATTCTTATTGTAGACAATTTTTTCATTGATGATAATATAAAATTTATTGAGAACATGCCGAATAATGGATGTTTTCTAACTTACGATAGTGGTGATTTTAGCGGAACACGTGCATATGCAGTCGCTGTAAATTCAGATGGGTCTATTATTGATGCTTTTTCTGGAGGAATTAGACTTTCAAATAATGAAAGTGATCAATTTATTAAAGGGTTAGTTAAAACATCCTCCGGATATTTTGTTATATGGAAAGATCAAAGGTCTGGATCTTCGGATATTTATGGTCAAATGGTTGATTTTGATGGAAATATTTTAGGTCCTGTAGATGGTATTCCTGTTGTAACGGCATCTAATGATCAACAATCTCCAACTTTGACGTATAATAGCATTACAAATGAGGTTATGGTATGTTGGGAAGATTTTAGAAATGGTATGGATTTTGATATTTATTGTTCAGCTATTGATGTTGCCTCATTATCTGTTACTACCGATATAGAATTATGTGTATATAATGGTAATCAAAAAACTCCAAATGCATATGCAACTTTAGATGGAAGTTATATTTTTTCATGGGAAGATTCTAGAGGAAGCGTGACATCTAATATCTATTTTCAATTAATGCAAGGTGATACTTTTATTTATGATCAAAATGGTATTGTTTTGTGTGATGCAGATTTTAATCAATTGACCCCTAAAGCAAATTTATATAATGAATCTACTAATTCTTATATCATCTTCTGGGATGATATGAGAAGTTCTGGGAAGGAAGATTTAAGTAATATATATGTCCAATCACTTACAATTATTTCTGATGATTTAGAATGCACTACATTAGATGTTAATGATGATGGTGTGATAGATATTATAGATATTGTGCAAACAGTTAATATCATACTTGGTGAAAACCCTCCAACTCCATTAGAAGAGTGTGCTGCTGATTCTAATCAAGATGGCGCTATTGATGTGATTGATATCGTTGCACTTATTAATTATATCTTATCTTAATGGAGGTATAAGTTAAATGTTAAAAGTCATTTTTTGTATTATAGTTTTAATCTCAAATATTTTTTCTCAATCAGAACTTTCTGAACGTTATACAACATTAGAAGAAATAGAATCTCAATTAAATATTTGGTATGAGAACTTCTCAGAAAATCAGGATCCATACCCTGATTATCCAGGTGAAGAAGGTATTCTTTATCATCATGAAATTATTGGTTATTCTGGTGTTGATAATTTACCTATATGGGCTGTTAAACTTACAATGAACGCAAATATTAATGAGGACAAGCCCAAGGTTCTGATTCTAGGGCAATGTCATGCTGAGGAAATATATGGTGTTGAAATTGCAATGGGCTTAATTGATTTTTTACTTTATCCAATGAATAATCCAACATATTATCTATCTATTGTTGATGTTATGCAAAATTCGGAAGTATGGATTGTTCCAACTCATAACCCCGAAGGATTGTCTGTTGTACATGGGTGGTATGATAGTATGGATTATTGGAATCAAGATGTGTATTATAGAAAAAACAAATATGATGCTAATAATAATGATGCTTTTGATTTTATTGTAGGAATTGGAAATGATGAAGATGGAGTTGATTTAAATAGAAATTATGATTTTAATTGGATTTTTGGGGATCAGCTATATTCAACCGATTTAGGTTGCGGTGCAAATCCTTCATATATTGCAAATTATGATTACTATAGAGGTCCTTATCCATTTTCTGAGAGTGAAGTTATTGCAATTAGAGATTTTGTATTAGAAAACAATTTTTTACTTTCTATTGCTTATCATAGTTCTCGTTCAGGATGTGTCGCTGAAAAAGTTATCTACCCTTGGGAATGGACTCCTGAAAAAAAATCTCCTGATTTTGATATTATATCAAGATTAGGTTATGAAATGACAGAGCTTTTACCTAAGGAAGCTGAATCTGGGTATTATGCTTCTGCAAGTAGTGTAAGTAGAAGGGGGAACGCGCATGATTGGATATATGCTAATACTGGATGTATTCAGTATTTAATTGAGGTTGGTACTGAAAATATGCAGTCTGATGATGTTGCCATTATTGATGAAACCGTTGAAAAAAATATTATTTCTGCACTTCATATGCTAAAAAGAGCAGCTGGGACTAATATTCTAGAAGGTCCTGATAAACATCAAATTACAGGTATTATTACTGATGCAAGTAATGGTGAGCCGCTAAAGGCTAAAGTTTGGATAGATGAGCTTAATGGACCAATGCTTAAAGATAGATATTCAGATGACTTTGGACGATACCGTAGATTGTTAATAGAGGGAACATATACGATTCATTTTGATGCTTTTGGCTATTCCCCTCATGAATATACATTTGTTCCTTCAAGTTCTCAGATAACAGAATATGACGTTGCATTGCAGTCTCTTGATTACTTTGATTTATCATTAGATTTAGATCTTCCAACTTTATTTGATGAAGAATTAGTTATCACTATTTCATCAGAAAATGGTTTTCAAACTGTAGTAGCTAATAATTCTAATCCAAGTTGGTTTATTCCAGAAGGAGAATATAGCATTTTTATTTCTTCTGATAATATTTATCCTGAATATTTTATAATCAATTTAAATGAAGATTTATCTATATCTAGAGATATAAAATGGAAATCAACGTTTTATAATGATGATTTTTCCTCTCTAAATAATTGGAATAATCAAGGTTGGGCTTTAGATAATGATATTTTACTATCTCAAAGTGATTTTCTGTATGCTAATTCTTCAGATTTGAGTCTTACGTCTTTATTTGAAGTTCCTTTTGGAGAATATATATGTAAGTTAAGAATGCGATACGAATTAGAATGGGAACATGATCTTTTTACAATTTATTCTAGCTCAAATAATGAGGATACGCTGATAGGTAACTTGACAGGACATAATTATATATGGGGAGATAGTTTTTTTAATCTTTCCTTAGATGAGAATAGTACTTTGAAATTAGGTTTTATATC
>CAYVTK010000134.1:0-3762 GCA_964454465.1 uncultured bacterium
ATTAATATTATTATATGAAAAATAGCTGCTTACAACAGCGGCATAATCAGGGTTTACTGAAGATGATATTAAAATTTTATTTTTTCTATTATATGCTATTGCCATACTACAAGCCTCAGCAACAGCAGAAGCTCCATCATATAAAGAAGCATTAGCAACATCCATTCCTGATAGAGCGCAAATCATAGATTGAAATTCATATAAGTATTGCAATGTTCCTTGACTTACCTCAGGCTGATATGGTGTATATGCAGTATAAAATTCAGATCTAGAAGATAAAAAGTCAACAATAGTTGGAACATAATGATCATATACTCCACCACCTATAAATATATCATTTTTAGATGCAGTATTTTTTTCTCCTATTTTAGATAACTTTGAATAAACTTCTTGTTCTGACAAAGCTTCTGGAATATCAAATTTACTAAAATCTAATCTAAATTTTTCAGGAACAATATTAAATAATTCATCTAAAGAATTAAGATTGATAGCATTAAGCATATCTTTAACATCATTCTTAGTAATAGGGGAATATGCCATAGTTAGCTAGTTAATTTATTATATGCATCTAAATCAAGAAGAGAATCTATCTCTGAACTATCATTAAGCTCAATTTTTACAATCCATCCTTCATTATAAGGGTCAGAATTGATTAATTCAGGTTGATCTTCTAATTTTTCATTAACTTCAATAATCTTAGCACTAATAGGAATATATAAATCTGCTAAAGTTTTAACAGCTTCAATTGTTCCAAATATATCATTTTGATCAAAACTATCATTAATATTAGGCAACTCTACAAAAACAATATCACCAAGTTCTCCTTGAGCGAAATCAGTAATACCTACATAAGCAGTTTTAGATGTTTCTAATGAGGGATCCTCTAGTTTTAGCCATTCATGCTCTTTTGTATATTTTAAATCATTCATATATACCGCCTTTTTTTAGTGGAAATTATTTAAGAAATTAGTATTAATGTCGCCTTTTATAAAAGCATCATTTTTTAAAATTTTCTTCTGAAATTCAATATTTGTTTTCACTCCCTCAATGACACACTCATTTAAGCACATATGCATTTTACTAATTGCCTCTCTTCTAGTTTGTGCATGCACAATAATTTTTGCTATCATAGAATCATAATTTGGAGGGATAGTATAGCCTGTATAAACCGCAGAATCTACCCTTACTCCATGCCCTGCAGGAAAATGTACACTTGTGACAGTTCCTGGAGATGGCATAAAATTTTTATCAGGGTCCTCTGCATTAATTCGACATTCAATAGAATGTCCTCTTAGTTTTAAATCATTATAAAATTCAGGCAAAGACAATCCTGCATGACACAGTATTTGATTCTTAACTAAATCTATGCCTGTAACAAATTCAGTAACAGGATGTTCTACTTGAATTCTTGTATTCATTTCCATAAAATAAAATTCATTATTACCTTCATCATATAAAAATTCAATTGTCCCTGCACCTACATAATTAACGGATTTTGCAGCAAGAACTGCAGTATCACATAATTTCTTTCTAGTCTCTTGTTTAATTGCTACAGATGGAGACTCTTCAATTACTTTTTGGTGCCTACGCTGTATAGAACACTCACGCTCACCAAAAGCAAAGACATTTCCATATTGATCTCCTAAAATTTGAACTTCAATATGCCTTGGAGTTGTAAAATATTTTTCAATATAAACTTCATCATTATTAAAAGATATTTTTGATTCAGATTGCGCTGAATTAAATGCATTTTCAAAATCTGATTCTTTTTCAACCATTCTCATACCTCGACCTCCCCCTCCAGAAGCAGCTTTAACAATAACAGGATAACCAATATCAGTACAAATTTCAAGACCATCCACAACTGTCTCAACCACACCTTCTGAACCAGGGATTACAGGTACTCCAAATGATTTCATTGTTTTTTTTGCGATTGATTTATGACCCATTGCATTAATTGTATCTGCATTTGGGCCTATAAATGTTATATTATTCTGTTCACATATTGTTGAAAAATCTGGATTTTCAGATAAAAATCCATAGCCAGGATGAATTGCATCAGAATTTGTTAATTCAGCGGCAGCTAATACAGATGCCATATTAAGATAGCTTTTTCTAGGATCAGCAGGACCTATACATATAGCTTCATCTCCAAATTTTTTATGCAAGGACAAATCATCTGCCGTTGAATAAACTGAAACTACGGGGATACCTAATTCTTTTGCTGCTCTTATTATCCTTAGCGCTATTTCTCCTCTATTTGCTATAAGGATTTTTTTAAACATTTAGTTAGGTTTGATTGAAAATATCTCTTGATTAAATTCTACTGGGGACTCATCGTCAATTAAGACTTCAGCTATTTCACCGTCAAAATCTGACTCAATTTCATTAAAAATTTTCATTGCTTCAATAATACATAGAGTTTGTCCTTTAGAAACTTTATCACCAACAGAAACAAATGGAGGTTCTCCTGGTTTAGATGAGAGATAGAATGTTCCAACTAAAGGAGCTTTTTGATATTCTAATTCCTCATCAGATATTTCAATCTTTGGCTCATCTACTAACTTAGATGGTAAGTCTGTTTCTATTGCATCTCTAGGTTTATCTTCTAAAACAACTTCTTTCACTGGTGAATTATCTTCATTATCTAAAGATACAGTAGATGGTATATCTGAATGAACTTTTTCAACAACAGTGACTTGTTGATTTGATTTAGATTTTGAAAGTCTTATTTTTTGTGCTCCCCAAAATGAAGTAACTTCTATTTCTTCTATATTAGTATTGTTAATAGCATCTATGATTTTTTGAATCTTTTTTTGGATAGACATTGTCTTACTTTATTCTTTCTAAATATCTTTTTTCTTTAGTATCAACTCTAATAACATCATCTTTATTAATAAATAAGGGGACATTGATAGTAATACCACTCTCTAGCTTTGCAGGTTTTGTTCCTCCTTGTGCAGTATTTCCTCTTTCACCAGGATCTGTCTCAATAATTTTAATATTCATTTGTTGAGGAATTCTAACTTCTACTGGAGTATCACCATCAAAGGCTATAGTCGTTTGAGTATTTTCAATTAAAAAATCTAAATTATTATTACCAATTTGTTCTTTAGTTAATGAAATTTGTTCATATGTCTCATTATCCATAAATGTGTATAAGGAACCATCGTTGTAGAGGTAATTGTAATCTTTAGCTTCTATTTTAACAACTTCTATCTTTTCTCCTGATCTAAAAGTCTCTTCAACAACCTGTCCTGTTTTAATATTTTTAAGCTTAGTTCGTACAAATGCAGGACCTTTTCCAGGTTTTACATGGAGAAATTCAACAATTTTCCATAAACCACCTTTATGATTAAAAATTAAACCATTTCTGAAATCTGAAGTATTTGCCATAATAGAGTCTACCTTATAAGATTACAAATCATATTATAAATTATTAAATATAAAGATTAAATAATATTATTATTTAGAGGAATTTAATAAAGCTTCTATAGTTTTATTAACAGAGGATAAAATTTCTAATTCATAATCTATAGATGGCAATAAAGGGTCAGAGGGATATATAGTTTTAAAACTTTTATATGTAGCTATTGCATCAGAATAATAATCTAAATAATTTGCATAAATATAACCTAAAGTAAACATTGATTTTTTTACACTATTAAATGATTTTGAATAATTCTGAACAATATTATCATAATATTTAGATGCTATTTCATATTCTTTAAAATCATTTAAATATATTTCTGCAATCATAAA
>CAYVTK010000135.1:0-3754 GCA_964454465.1 uncultured bacterium
AACATTTAGGTTTAGTTGTTATGCCGCGTGGAATTAATGTAAATAATTCTTCTCCTCTAAAAAAAGATTCAGCAAAAAAAATATTAAAACAATTCATAAACCTAATATAAAATTTTAATAAATTAAGCCAATGTTTTTTTTAAATTTTAAACTAAAGGAGTACTATAATGTCTAGTAATACAAAAGAATTTAAAGAAAATTCTTTTCAGGCGGATGTTCTGGACTCAACTAAGCCCGTTTTGGTAGATTTTTGGGCGGAGTGGTGCGGTCCATGTAAAATGCTTACCCCTACAATAGATGAAATAGCGAATGAATTTTCTGAGAAAGCTGTAATTGGAAAACTGAATGTTGATGAAAATCCTTCAATTGCATCAGATTATGGTATACGTAGTATTCCAAGTTTGTTATTTTTTAAAGATGGTAAGGTTCAAAATCAAATTATGGGTGCAGTTTCAAAGTCGGATATTGAAAAAGCACTAAATGATATAATTGATTAGATGGTAAATAAAGTAATTATTATTGGTACAGGTCCAGCTGGTTTAACTGCTGCACTTTATGCTGGTAGAGCAAATATGGAACCTATTATTTTCGAAGGACCTCAGCCTGGCGGGCAATTAACCATAACTACTGATGTTGAAAATTATCCTGGATTTCCAGACGGAATTATGGGACCAGAATTAATGGATTTATTTAGAAAACAAGCTCAGCGTTTTGGAGCAAAAACTATAAGTTTAATGGTTGATAAAGTGGATTTTTCTTCTAGGCCTTTCAAAGTTTGGGCAGGGGATACTGAATATTTTTCTGAAACAATTATTATTTCCACAGGAGCATCAGCAAAATTATTAGGCCTAGAGTCAGAGAGGCGGCTAATGGGTTATGGTGTTTCTGCATGTGCAACATGTGATGCATTTTTCTTTAAAGATAAAAAAGTTTTTGTTGTTGGTGGTGGTGATTCTGCTATGGAAGAAGCTATGTTTCTTACAAAATTTGCATCTTCTGTTACAATAGTTCATAGAAGAAATGAGTTTAGAGCATCAAAAATTATGCAAGAAAGAGCACTCTCTAATGATAAAATTGATGTTCTGTGGAATTCGGAAGTTGTGGATCTAATAGGTGATAAATCAAAAAATGGTTTAGAATCTGTTATTATTAAGGATGTCGTAACGGATAAAGAACAAGAATATGCTGTAGATGGCCTTTTTTTAGGTATTGGGCACTCTCCTAATTCTGAAATTTTTAAAGATTATTTAAATTTAGATGAAAAAGGTTATATAATAACTTCCCCTGACACATCTAAAACGTCCATAGAAGGTGTATTTGCTTCAGGAGATATACAGGATCAAAGATATATGCAAGCAATTACTGCAGCAGGTAGTGGTTGTATGGCAGCAATTGATGCCGAACATTATCTTGAATCCTTGAAATAATAGTTCCTTTATATTTTTTATAATAAAAAGGCAACAAAATGAATATTGTTATAGTAAGTAATGGCCCGGGTCTTAAGGATGTTGTACAAAAATTTGGACATTCTTCTGAGTGGATTCCAAAAGCAATTAATAATCCTTCTATTAATTACCGAATTTTAAAAGCATATGAAGGTGAAGTATGTAATATTGATAACTATGATGGTTTTATTATCACAGGAAGTAAATATTCAGTTTATGATGATTTTAATTGGATTAATAAGTTGAAAGAATTTATTAATTCCATCATATTACATAATAAACCAATATTGGGAATTTGTTTTGGTCATCAAGTTCTAGCAGAATGCCTAGGAGGTAAAGTTGAACATAACGAACTAGGGTGGGAATTAGGCTCTTATAGTATTAATTTAACTGATGAAGGATTAAACCACCCCCTTTTTAAAAATATCCATGATAAAGATATCGTTTATGAAAGTCATCAAGATATTGTTTCTGTAATACCTGAAGGTGCTGTTGAGCTTGCTTATACAAAGAAAGCAAATCAATCATTCTCCTATAAAGATAATATATTTGGTGTGCAATTTCATCCAGAGTTTAGTTATAATGTTACTCGTGTCCTTATGGATATACGTGCATCTAAAGGCATTACTTTAGATTCGAATGAACTAGAAGAATCTTTCAATAGTAAAAATATTTTAAAGAATTTTATAGAGATTATTAGAGGTAAAATAAAATGAAAAAACCAATTTTTGAGATCAGAAATTTAACTTATACAAATAATAAATTTAATGCTTTAAGTATTAAGAAATTTGAGGTGCACAGGTCTGCATGTTATTTATTTAATGGGAATATGGGGTCAGGGAAGACATTACTTTTGAATATATTATCTAAAAATAACGCAGGATATAAAGGAGACATTTTTTATGAAGGGGAATCACTTAAAAAGATTCACAAATCAGTTTATAATAAAGACATTAAATATGTAACTCAGGATTTTAAAGCTCCTTATTTTAAAACAGTAGATAAATATTTATATTCAATTATCTCATCTAGTAGTAGTCCGCTAAATGTTGAAAAAACTGTTAATGAAATAGTTAGAACAATGGATTTTAAGTATATTCTTGATTCTAAGATGAGAGATTTGAGTCCAGGTCAGCTTAGATGGGTTAATTTAGCTGCAAATATCGCGGCATTTCCTAAGGTTTTGCTTATTGATGAATTAGAACTTCATTTAAGTATGGTTAAAATTAAAAATTTATGTAAAATCTTATATAGAAAAGTTAATTTTGAGGGAATTACAATTATTGCAACAACTCAAAATAAAGATTTTTTTACAAATCTAACATCTGTAGGTATTAGCATTAATAATGGAAGAATTACAAGCGTGCGTTCAAAATCACGTAAAAAGTAAATTATTTTTGAGCATGTAATATAAGGGTTCCTTCCCAATCTTCTTTTTTTCCATGTTGATAGATTTTTATATTAGAAAAAGGATATTTAGATAACTTTTTATGCCAATCTTCAATTGATAGAGTTGTGGTTTGAAGATTGTAATCTTTTTCCCATGTTAACGTTGATGTATTCTCTTTATAGTGGTCAATCCCTATAATTAAACTGCCATTATCATTAATTCCATTATTATATAAATTACTAATAAAGGTATCTATGTTTTCTAGATAATAAAATGTTTCCATGCTGAAAATAACATCAAATTTCTTTTTGAATTGAAATTTTTCTATATCTATTTGAATAAAATCTCCAATATTTTGAAGGCGTGCCTTTTTAATCATATTTTCTGCTCCATCAATGCCTAATGCATAAAGGCAATATGGATTTTGTAATATTTTTCTTATAACCCATCCATTTCCACAACCAATATCAATAAATGAAAAATCTGATTTTAGAAGATTCGTTTCTTTATAAATAATTTCGAACATTTTGTCAACAGAAGAATAATGGCCTCTTTCCATAGATTGATCTTTACCTAGATTGGCCCAATTATTAAAAGTTTCTATATTAATATTCATTTATTTATAGTTTGAATGGATAATCGCCATCCTTTTATTAATTCATTTCGTCTAGATATATTCATACTGGGAGTGTATTTTTTTTTATTTTTTTTATATTTAAAAGGTTCCTCTATACTATCCCAAAAAGAATTTTTAACTCCAGCTAAGATAGCGCTTCCTATTGCAGTGCTTTCAATATTGGATGGTCTTGTAATAGTTATATTACTAATATCAGATTGAAATTGTAGTAAGAATTCATTTTCTGTAGCACCTCCATCAACATTAAGATTTCTTAAAGTTTTTTTTGTATCTTCTTTAATA
>CAYVTK010000136.1:0-3722 GCA_964454465.1 uncultured bacterium
TGATGTTGCTTCTCTAACTAAAATATTATCAACTACTCCTGTTACTATGAAGCTTATAGAAAAAAATAGGTTAAGTTTAGACTTTCCTTTAAAAGATTTTTATCCATCTTATAATACTGATGATAAAAGAAATATTACTATTAGACATCTGTTAACACATACTTCGGGTTTAAAAGGCTACATAACATATTATAAAAATCCAAATATGGACAGAGATAGTATTATAGAAGATATTATTAATCAAAATTTAGACTATGAGCCTGATTCAAAAACAGTATATAGTGATTTAGGAATGATTTTATTATTAGATATTATAGAAAAAGTTACAGGTTCAAGGTTAGATAAATTATCAAGTAAATACTTTTATATTCCACTTGGAATGCATAGTACTATGTTTAATCCTTCTGAAGATTTTCTAGATAGAATTGCTCCTACTGAAAATGATACTAACTTTAGAAATAAGTTGCTTAAAGGTATTGTGCATGATGAAAATGCATATATTTTAGGAGGGATATCGGGCCATGCTGGGTTATTCTCAAATGCTAGCGATATAGGTATTTTTTGTAAGATGCTCCTTGATGAGGGTTATTATTTAGGAACACGTTATTTTGATACAGCATTAATTAATTCTTTTACAAAAAGAAAAAATATTCCAGAGAATTCAGATCGTGCTTTAGGTTGGGATACTCCATCTCAACAAGGTAGTACAGCTGGAGATTATTTTTCAAATAATAGTTATGGCCATCTTGGATTTACAGGTACATCTGTTTGGTCTGACCCTGTGAATGATATTATTGTTGTACTTTTAACTAATCGTGTTTATCCTACTAGAGATAAAAAGGATATTCGAAAAAAAATGTATCTTTTTAGAAGAAATTTTCATAATGAAGTAATGAAACAAATACTAGGAGTTTGATATTAGTATATTAGATATTACTATCATTGCTTCGTTTTTATTACTGATATGTTCTTACGGAGTTTATCAATCCTACAATAATAAAACTCAAAAAGATTTTTTTCTAGGAGGCCAAAATATACATTGGCTGACAGCAATGTTTTCAATTGTTGCAACAGAGACCTCTGTTTTAACTTTTGTAAGTGTTCCTGGTATATCCTATAGAGGTGATTGGACATTTTTGCAATTAGCTGTTGGATATCTATTTGGAAGAGTTTTAGTTAGTATATTTTTAATCCCAATTTTTTTTAAGTATGGGATTGTATCTATATATGAAATACTTAATGAAAAATTTAGTGTTAAAATTCAAAAATTAGCTTCTATAACATTTCTTATTACTCGAATTTTAGCAGATGGAGTAAGATTCTTAGCTACAGCTATTATTTTGCAGACAATTACAGGCTGGGGTATTGGAGAATCAATTTTATTAATTGGCTTAGTAACACTTATATATACTGTTACAGGAGGACTTAAAACTGTTATTAGAGTTGATGCATTTCAATTTATTATTTATCTTATTAGTGCGTTTATTTGTATTTATTATTTACTTCAATTTATTAATCTTCCATTTGATGAAATTTTATTTAATCTGAATATAGATGATAAATTTAAAATTATAAATTTAAATGGTAATATCTTATCTACTCCATTTATGTTTTTTTCTGCATTTATAGGAGGAGCTATGCTGTCATTCGCATCACATGGTGCTGATTATATGATGGTTCAGAGAGTGCTTGCAACCAATAATGTGGATGCAGCTAGGAAAGCTATGATAGGTAGTGGTGTTTTTGTTATTATACAGTTTTCTTTATTTCTGTTTATTGGTTCTTTGATATATATTGCCACTGATTGTTTAATGATTGAAAAAGATCGTGAAATTTCATATGTAATCAATCAGATTCTTCCAATCGGAGCTAAAGGCATAGTTATTGCAGGAGTTCTTTCTGCTGCAATGTCTACATTAAGTTCTTCAGTTAACGCATTGGCATCTTCAACTTTGAAAGATTGGTTCCCTGAAATTGAAAGTCTGAAAATATCTAGAACAATAGCAATTTTCTGGACATTTATACTTATAATGATGGCCTTTATTTTTAATGATTCAAATAATGCATTAGTTATTATTGGTTTAAAAATAGCCTCATTTACTTATGGCTCTTTGTTAAGCTTTTTTATATTATCAAAGTTTAATCTAAGTATCAAGGATAAAGATATATTCCTAGGTTATATTTTTGGAATACTTGCCGTGTTTTATTTTCTCCATTATAATGTTGCATGGACTTTTTATATATTAGGCAGTGTATCTATTAATATTGCCATTGTTTTATTACTACAGAAATTTAAAGGATATTATTTCAAGTATATTTTAATATTCCTTATATTTTTCTCTTTACTCCCTTTGTTTCCAAAAGCAGAAAAATCTAATACATATAAAACAGAGATTATTAATTGTCCTATTAAGGAAAGTTGTGAGAATAATAGTATATGGGATGGGTATGATATCCTAATAGCAAACCCTGATAAATTTACAAATATTATGAATGTAGGGATCGTAGTTAATCATACGAGTTCAATAATTAATATTAATGATATCGATAAAATAATTGAAGTTAATTTAGATGGGAATCCCATTTATGTTAAGAAAATTTTTACTCCAGAACATGGTTTAAATAATAAATATCAGGCTGGAGAGAAAATATTAGGAGATATGAGCTATAATATTCCAATTCTAAGCCTTTATGGAAAAAACTTTAAACCTGACATTTCTGAATTAAAAGGTCTTGATGCATTAATTTTTGATATCCAAGATATAGGTAGTCGGTATTATACTTATGTTAGTACTTTAACTAATATTATGTCTGCCTGCGCTGAAATTGATTTGCCTCTTTATGTACTTGATCGTCCAAATCCAATAGGGGGAAAATATATTGATGGTCCTATTCTAGAGTTGGAATATAGTTCTTTTGTTGGCATGCATCCTATACCGATTAGACATGGAATGACAATAGGGGAATTAGCATTTATGATCAATGAACTTGGTTGGAGTGGTAAGAAAAAAACAGATTTAAAGATTATTGCTATGCAAGGTTGGAATAGAAATATGTACTTTGAAAGTACAGGTAAAAAATGGATTGCACCATCTCCTAATATTCCGAATAATAAGACTGCTTTTATATACCAAGGTACTTGTTTGATTGAAGGAACTAATTTATCTGAAGGAAGGGGGACCGATAAACCTTTTATTTTTATAGGTTCTCCTTGGCTTGATTCAAAGGAGTTGATCAAAAAATTAAATACTTTAGGTTTAGAAGGGGTCCATTTTAAGAATATTGTTTTTACTCCTAGGTTTATTCCTGGAAAGTCAATTTCACCAAAATATAAAGATCAAAAATGCTATGGAATAGAAATCGATATTATAAATAGAGAATTATCATCACCACTATTGATTACTGCAAATATAATTGATATTGTCTCTGAATTACACCCTAATAAGTTTAAATTTAATAAAAAAAATTTTTTTGATAAATTATATGGTTCTGATGAATTACGAAGTTTTATCTTATCAGATAAAGATTTAGAAGCTTTATTTCAAAGATGGAAAAATGATTCAGATAATTTTGAACAGTTAAGAAAAGAATTTTTAATTTATTAGATGGAGATATATTGAGAGAAAAAAAAGAACAAAATGTTGCAATTAAAGATTTTAATATGCCATTTTCTTCAATGGTAATTTTTATGGTTAAATGGGCAATAGCATCAATCCCTGCAA
>CAYVTK010000137.1:0-3720 GCA_964454465.1 uncultured bacterium
GTTTATCAGTGAAAAGGATGGATGGCAATTCCCTTATTCTTCATTTTATTGGGGATCAAATGATGCAACACAAGAAATGATGATAACAAATCCAGAATGTTACGATTTACTTTTAGATAATGAAGAATGTATTATGGATTGTATGTTTCTTACTGATGATGAAAATAATCAATATCTTGGAAGAATAGGGTGCATATATTATACATGTCCTAATGGAGATGAGCTGATACAAAACTATGATGAATTATGGGAAAGACCTGTACATATTTATGGTCAATATTATTGTTCAGAAGAAACAGTGTGGAATGAAGAACTAGATATATGTGAATCTAATCTTTGTAATGGTGATTTTAATAATGATAATACAAAAAATGTCACGGATATAATTTTACTAGTACAAGATATTCTAAATAGCAATACATCTTGTGACAACTAATTAAATGAAAAATATTATTATTTTTCGTCATGGCAGTGCTAATAATGCTAAAGAATATCAAAAAGATTATGACCGCACACTAACTCCAAGAGGAATAAAGGATGCTGAAAAAATGGGTCGCTATTTATCAGAAAAAAATAGTGAGCCTGATTTGATTTTATCTTCATCTGCAGTACGCGCTAGGCAAACAGCAGAAACTGCTCATACTGCAGCAAATTGGAGAAGTGATTTTTTTCTTGAACCTGAAATTTATGGTGGCAATCCATATTTTCTTCTAGATTTAATTAAACAACAAAGAGAGGGCTATAGTTCTATTTGTTTAGTAGGCCATGAACCTAATTTTTCAAGATTTATTGGAAAATCAATCAATATAACTACATATATTGACTTTCCAACAGCAGCAGTAGCAAAAATTAATTTCAACATAGAAGAATGGTCTAGAATAGATTTTGGAATAGGGACTCTTGATTGGTTAATTCATCCAAAAGATCTTATATAACATCAAAATATGCAAGCTCTCATTGTACTTTAAATTTATTTAAATTATCATTAACTTATATAACTCTAACGTTTAAGGAATACTATGAAAAGATTTTTATATCTACTTTTTCTATCAGGACTATTCTCAATAGAGATCAGCTCTATTGAAGTAACATATGGACAACCATTTGAAGATGGAGATACTCAAAGTGATATTGGATTATTCTTACTTAACTGTGATACCAAAGCATCTGTAGGTTTAAGTTTTAAAATGCCTTTAAATGAAAATTCTGCACTTAAATATTTTGTTCAGTATGCAACATACGCTAAAGATATATGGGAAAATGATGATATTTATTACCATGATGTGAATATTAACTTCTATAATACAGGAATAAAATATCATAGAGATTTTAAACTAAAAGGAAGGCTCTCTCTACATGCATCTCCATTTTTAGGTGTAATGAATACAAAAACAAAATCAAGCATATTAGTAGAAGTACTACATGATATTAAAGAGGAAGAAGAAATAAGATTTTTTTGGGGTTATGATTTAGGAGCATCAATTGATATAACTAAAAAAAATTCATTAATTTTTAATTATAGTACCATACTTACCAAACTTCAAGATAAAAATTTGTTATATCAAGATGTTGTGCTAGGTATAGGGTTTAACTTCTAATAATTTGTTAGAACATCTTATTTATAATGCGATTCTAATTCCGTGGCTCGGAATAGCTATATTTACTTTTATTTTATTATTTTTTGTTACTGCCCCCTATGGAAAATTTTCTAACAATAATTGGGGGCCAATGATTTCAAGCACAACTGGATGGATTATACAGGAATCTATTTCACCAATAGTTTTTGGCTATTTTTTTATTATAGGCACATCAATTAAAACACCTGTTATGTGGATATTTTTTATAATATGGATTGGACATTATTTTAATCGTAGTTTTATCTATCCATTTAGACAACATAAATCAAAAAATCGTATGCCTATTACAATCATGCTATCAGCTATTTTTTTTAATATTGTAAATGGATTCACTAATGGATATTATCTAGGATCAATTGTTAGAGATGAATATAATAGCTATTTTTTTGAACCTAATTTTATCTTAGGGATATTAGTTTTTACTATAGGCTTAATTATAAATCTTAAATCTGACAATACATTAATTAAATTAAAAAAAGAAAATAAGGGCTATCAAATTCCTTATGGATTTTTATACCGCTATATTTCGTGCCCTAACTACCTTGGAGAAATATTAGAGTGGATAGGATTTGCAATAATGACATGGTCTTTACCTGGATTGATTTTTGCAATCTGGACAATGGCGAATCTAGTTCCAAGAGCATTTGCTCATCATCAGTGGTATAAAAAGAAATTCAAAGATTATCCTAAAGATAGAAAAGTAATTATTCCTTTTATTTTTTAGACTTTAGAATCCTCAAATTGTTCTTCTTCAGTACTCCCCTTCATTGCAACAGTAGCACTTTTTCCTTGGGTAATAGTATTTTGCACTTTATCAAAATATCCAGTACCAACAAAGCCTTGATGTTTTGCACATCTTAAACCGTATTTTTCATTTTCAAATTCTTTTTCCTGCATATTTGAATAAGCAAGCATACCACTCTCTAAATAGTTTCTACTTAAAGTAAACATTCCAAGATTCAGATTATGCCATCCAGCTAAAGTAATAAATTGATATTTATAGCCCATATCAAATAATTGCTCTCTAAATGTTCTCATTGTTTCTTCATCTAAATTTTCTTTCCAGTTAAATGAAGGTGAACAATTATAACACAATAATTTTCCAGGAAACTTTTCATGAATAGCATTTGCGAACCTTTGTGCTTCTTCTAAATTAGGTTTTGCAGTCTCACACCATAATATATCTGCATATGGAGCATAAGATAAGCCTCTATCAATAGCCTGGTCTAAACCATTATTAACATAATAAAAACCTTCATTAGATCTTTCTCCTGTTAAAAATTTCTTATCTCGAACATCGATATCATTTGTAATTAAGTTTGCTGCATTTGCATCAGTTCTCGCAATAATAACACTTGGAACATTCATAACATCAGATGCTAATCTTGCAGCAACAAGCTTACTTATAGCTTCAGGAGTAGATACAAGAACCTTTCCACCCATATGCCCACATTTTTTTGCTGAAGATAATTGATCTTCCCAATGTACAGAAGCTGCTCCTGCCTTAATCATAGCTTTCATTAATTCAAAAGCATTTAAATTTCCTCCAAATCCAGCTTCAGCATCTGCTATAATTGGAACCATCCAATCTATATCCATTTTACCTTCAGACCAATGTATTTCATCTGTCCTAATAAGAGAATTATTAATTTTTTCAACAAGTTTTGGAACTGAATCTACAGGATATAAACTTTGATCGGGATACATTGCTCCTGCTGTATTATTATCTCCTGCAACCTGCCAACCTGAACAATAAATAGCTTTCATTCCAGCCTGTACTTCCTGTATAGCCTGATTACCTGTTAGAGCACCTAATGCTGAGACTGGAGAATCACCTTGTAATAAATCCCAAAATTTTTCAGCACCTAATTTTGCAAGTGTATTTTCTACAGTTATAGAACCTTTTAAATCAACAACTTCATCCGCACTATACGGTCTTTTAATCCCTTCCCATCTAGGATTATTTTCCCAATCTTGTTCATATTGCTTAATTAACTTTTCTTTATTATTCATCTTATTTTATTCTCCTTATATGTGCTGATATGCAGGTAATGTTAAAAATTCATCAAATTCTTTTTTCAAT
>CAYVTK010000138.1:0-3708 GCA_964454465.1 uncultured bacterium
GAGTCTTTTTTCTGCATGTTTGGCAATTTCTTTAAAAGTAAGTGTAGAATATGTTTTTCCTGATCCTTTTATTTGGCGTTTTACAAAAGCACCAATACCTACATTTTCTGTATTTTTAGGTCTATCCATTAATGTAATTATTTATTAGTTTATGTGTGTTGATAATATATATATAAACTAGGCTTAATAGAAGGAATAAATACATTGAAAAAAAATACTAAAACATTAAATGAAATTCTTGATGATTATCAAAATATAGAAATGAAGATAATTGAAAATGATGGCGAGGTTGATAATTTCATTGAAGATTCACTTGAAATTAATAAATCTGAATTAGAAGACAAGTTGGATGGATATGAAGGTTTCATTAAATATCTAGAAGGTCAGATATCTTATTTAAAAGAAATGGAAGCTCACTATTTAAAGAGAAGGAGAGTTCTTGAAAAATCAATTAAAAGATGTAAAGGGTCAATGGTCAGAGCGTTATCTTTAACAGACTTAAATAAGATTAAAACGCCTAATTATAATTTTAGCCTATGCGAATCTGAAAGTTGGGATGCGGATATGGAGTATATTAGCGAAGATGAGAAGAATAGACTTATAAAAGATGGTTTTGCAGAAAATATTTTCAAGTTATCTATGAGTAGTATAAAATCTCATTATAAAAGTTCCTCTGATGCAGAGCTCCCTGAATGGATAAAAGTAAGTAAAAATTCTTATATAAGAGTATCGTAAATATTATATATATATGCTATATATAATCATTATATAAAGTTATACTTTATTTTATATAAAGTCTTTTTAAACGTTTTTTTTATTTTTAGATTAGAATATGATGAATTTAAAATATAGATTAAGTTTAATGCTGTCGTTGGTTTTATTATTTGCAAACATTTTTGCAGAATATACTGCTGTAAATGCATTCCCTGATTTATCATTTAATGATCCTGTTGGAATTTATCATGCGGGAGATGGAACAGATAGAATATTTATCATTGAACAGCCTGGTATTATTAAAGTTTTTGATAATAATCCAGAGGTAGATGAGGTTGATATATTTTTAGATATAGAATCTATTGTTGATCAGGATGGTGGGTATACAGAAGAGGGATTATTAGGGCTAGCATTTGATCCAAATTACAGTGAAAATGGATATTTTTATATTAATTATACTGAACATGGTCCAAGAAGAAATGTTATTGCTAGGTATAGTGTAAGTAATGATAATCCAAATGAGGCAGATTATGGATCTTCCATGATTATAATGGAAGTTAATCAGCCTTATACAAATCATAATGGGGGACAGATTAGTTTTGGTCCAGATGGATATCTTTATATTATTTTTGGTGATGGAGGTTCCTCTGGAGATCCTCTTGGACATGGACAGAATTTATCCACTCTTCTTGGTTCCCTAATTCGTATTGATGTTAATAATTCTACGCCTAATTTTCCTTATGCTATTCCATCAGATAATCCTTTTATTGATATTTCCGGTGCAAGAGATGAGATATATGCCTATGGTTTGCGTAATATGTGGAGGTTTAATTGGGACCTAGAAACAGGTTTATTATGGGGAGCTGATGTTGGTCAAAATGCATATGAAGAGATTGATATTATTTATAGTGGATTAAATTATGGATGGAATGTTATGGAAGGTAATCATTGTTTCCCTGCAGGTAGCAACTGTAGTTCTGATGGGTTTGAGCCACCAATATGGGAGTATGAGCTTTATGTTAATGGAGTTTGTTCAATTACTGGGGGTTTTGTCTATAGAGGGAATACAATATCTAGCTTAATAGGAAAATATATCTATGGAGATTGGTGTACGGGAGATATGTGGGCCCTTACTTATTCTGAAAATGGTAACCATATAAATGAACATTTATTATTAACTGATATTAATATTACTTCATTTGGATTAGATCAAAGTAATGAATTATTATTTTGTGGAAATGAATCCATATATAAACTGATATCAGATGAAGGAGATATTAATAATGATGGTAATATTAATATACTAGATGTAGTATCTCTTATAAATTTTGTTTTAAGCAATGATTATAGTTCTGTTGCAGACTTAAATAGCGACAATGTTTTAAACATATTAGATATTGTCTTATTGGTAAATGTGATTCTTTCCAATTAATAACAATTATTCTAATTTGAGTTTATATAAAAATTAAAATATCAGAAAAAAAGATATTTAGCTTTTTAGCTATTAATAAATTAATAGGGAGTCCAAAAAAATGAAGAAATCCAATATTCTATTCTATGTAATTATAGCGTGCATTATTACTATAGTTTTTTATAACATGAGAAATAATAAAAACATAGTTAATAATCCACTTGATGTTCAAACATTTACACTTGATAATGGTTTAACTGTTTATTTAAATGAAGACCACAATACGACAAGTGTATTTGGCGCTGTTGCAGTACGAGGAGGTGGCAAAAGAGACCCAAAAGATGCTACGGGTATTGCTCATTATTTAGAGCATCTTCTTTTTAAAGGAACTCAAGATATGGGTACAATAAATTATGAATTAGAAAAAGTATATTTAGATAGTATTGAATTGAAATATGAAGAGCTAGGTCAAACATCTGATGAAAAACAAAGGAATAAAATTCAATCTGATATAAACAAACTATCAGTAAAAGCTGCTGAATACGCAATTCCAAATGAATTTGATAGATTAATTGAAGGTATGGGAGGTAGCTGGGTCAATGCATTTACAAGCAATGATGCCATAGTTTATTTAAATAAATTTCCAGGTAATCAGATGGAAAAATGGCTTGAAATCTATAGTCATAGATTCATAAATCCTGTATTTAGATTATTCCAGGCAGAATTAGAAACAGTTTATGAAGAAAAAAATAGAAGTATGGATAATGTATTTTCCCAAACATTTGAATTTTATACTAAAAATTTCTATAAAAAACATCCTTATGGTCAGCAGACAATACTTGGCTCGGTAGAGCATTTAAAAAATCCATCTTTAAGTAAGATGCAAGAATATTTTGATAACTATTATGTTGCAAATAATATGGCATTAATTTTATCAGGTGATATATATATAGAAGAAATAATTCCAATGATTGAAGAAAAATTCGGAAAATGGAAATCTGGAGATATAATGCCTCCAATTAATATAACGGAAGATGATTTTAAGGGTAGAGAATTGATAAATGCAAATATCACACCTATTAAATTAGGTAGTATTGGTTATCGTACTGTTCCAGCTAACCATGATGACGAAATTATTCTAGATTTGTGTATTAAACTTTTATCTAACCAATCTAAAACAGGTTTAATTGACCAGCTTGAAGTTGAAGGTAAAATACAGCAATCAGGTGTATTTAATATGAATTTTGTCGATCATGGGGGATCAAATTTTTTCTTTTTTCCACTCCAAGGTACACAAAGTCTTGATGAAGCAGAAATTCTTGTAAAACAACAAATTGATAAACTGAAAAGTGGTGATTTTAGTGATGATTTTTTAAATGCTGTTAAAATTACTATGATTCGTGATCATGAAGAGGGTATTGAAAGTATGGAAGGAAGATTATTTAATCTGATTAATACATATATTAGCAATTCTTCATGGAATAATGTTATTAATTGGCCAAGTGTTTTAGATAAAATTACAAAAGATGATGTTCTAAGAACTGCAAATAAATATTTAGGTGAAAATTATCTAGTATTACACT
>CAYVTK010000139.1:0-3702 GCA_964454465.1 uncultured bacterium
AATAAAATGATTTTTTTGATGAAGAATTTATATGTTTATCCAGATAATATGATGAAAAATATAAACTTAACAAATGGACTGATTTTTAGTCAAGAAGTACTTCTTGCATTAGTTAAATCTGGAATGGTTAGAGAAGAAGCATATAAAATAGTCCAAAAAAATGCAATGCAAGTATGGAAAAATAAAAAAGATTTTAAAATATTATTAAAGCAAAATAAGGAAATAACAAATTTTTTATCAGAAAAAGAAATTGATAAATTATTCAATCTAGATAAAATTTTAATAAATATAAACAAAATATATCAAAGGATAGGGTTAAAAAAATGAATGCAATTAAAGAGCAATTAAATTTCACATTAAAGAACTTTGAATTAGATAGTAGTATCGGAGAACATTATAGGGGTAAGGTTAGAGATAATTATTATTTTGATGATCAAATGCTTATGGTTACCACAGATAGAGTGTCTGCGTTTGATCATGTATTAGGTACTATCCCATTTAAAGGACAAATATTAACAGAAATAGCAAATTTTTGGTTTAATAGGACTAAAGATATCGTCCCCAATCATGTTATTTCTACTCCTGACCCTCAGGTTCTGATATCAAAAAAGGCTCAAACATTACCTGTAGAAATAATTATTAGAAAATATATAACAGGAAGTCTTTGGAGAGAGTATTCACAAGGAATTAATGGGCAGTATGGATTTATGTTGCCAGATAATTTGAAGGAAAATGAAGAGTTCGCAGACCCCATAATTACACCATCAACAAAGGCAGAATATGGTCAGCATGATGAACCTATATCTAGAGATGAGATTATAAAAGATCTTGTTCCTGAGGATATTTATTCCAAGGCTGAGGGCTATGCCTTAAAGTTATTTGAATCAGGTCAAGAATGGGCTAATAAAATGGGTTTAATTTTAGTTGATACTAAATATGAATTTGGATTGTATAATGGCGAACTAATTGTGATAGATGAAATTCATACTCCTGATTCAAGTCGATACTGGATAAAAGATAATTATTTAGATAATTTTCAAAATAATAAATCTCAAGATATGCTTGATAAGGAAAACATTAGACAGTGGTTGATTGATCAGGGATTTAAAGGAGAAGGAACTCCTCCAAAATTGTCAGATGAGATTAGAATTTTATTATCAGAAAAGTATATTGAATTATACAAGAAACTAATTGGTAAGGATTTTATCCCAAATGTTGGAGATGTGAAAAATAGAATTTTAACAAATTTAAATGAAAAATCTATTATATAGTTTATGCTAATATTAAAGAAATCTATTGCAAATAGTTTTACGGTAATTAATTTATTATTAGGTTTTATATCAATAGCATTAATTAGTCTTAGTTTTACAGAATCTCAAAATAATATCAAAATTGCATGTATACTTATCTTTATCGCTGCATTAATAGATGCTTTTGATGGCAAAATAGCAAGAAGGCTTGGAACAAGCGGTGAATTTGGAAAACAAATTGATTCACTTGCTGATTTAGTATCTTTTTGCTTGGCTCCATCTGTTTTAATTTTTTATTATTATTATGATCCATTAGGAATGAGTCTGAGCTATCTTTTTATTTTAAGTGCATTGCCTCTTGTTTGTGGTGCAATCAGATTAGCTAAATTTAACGCATATAAAGAGCATTCTGAAAATTCTCATTATATTGGATTACCAACACCAGGCAATGCTATTTTTATATGTTCTTCCATGCTTTTTATGATTAATATGGATTTTATTCTATATGAAAATGATTTGGTAGATATATTAAGTTTAGTTAATCCTAGTTCTCAGGATTCATTAGCAATATTTAACTGGATGAAATATCCTTTTAGTTTGATTTATGGAAGTACTGATTATACGCTACTGATATTATGTTGTTTCAGCTCATTATTACTTATATCTAAAATTAGCTATTCAAAATTTCCAAAATTAAACTTTAGATTGGATTATTCAAATTCAATAAACGTTATTGGAGTTCTATTTTTTTTTATAATCTTAATTATAGGGGTTATTAATAAACAGTACCATATTGTAATGTTATTTTTTATAAGTTACTATATCGTTTCTGGATTAATTAAATCAATAATAGAAAAAATTTCAGGAGGTAAATATGAAAGCTAAAATATTTATAAAATATAAGGAAGGTATACTTGATCCTCAGGGAACAGTTACAAATAAAGCACTTAAATCTATTAATATTAAAGGAATTTCTTCTATGGGAATAGGAAAATATATTGAAATGGATTTTAAAAAAAATATTAAAAAAAATGAGGCTATATCTATTACTAAAGATTCTTGTAATCAATTATTAGTTAATCCTAACACTGAAACATATACTTTCGAAATAGAGGATTAATATGAAATTTGCTATAATAGTATTCCCAGGCTCTAATTGTGATCACGATGCATATTATGCATTAAAGAATATTGGGTTTGATGTGAAATTTATATGGCATAAAGAAAAGAAATTAGATAATTTTGATGGAATATTAATTCCAGGAGGTTTTTCATATGGAGATTATCTAAGAACTGGTGCTATAGCAAAATTTTCACCAATCATGAAAACTGTTATTGAACAATCTAAGAAGGGAAAGATTATTATTGGTATTTGCAATGGTTTCCAAATATTAATAGAGTCAGGTCTTTTACCTGGAGCTCTTATTACGAATAAAAATATTAAATTTATAAGCAAGCAAGTTAGCTTAAAAATAAATTCATATAATTCAATTTTCACAAATAAAATATCTAAAGAAAAAAAGATTATAAGAATGCCAATAGCTCACAAACAAGGTAATTATACAGCAAGTAAAGATACTTTAAAACAACTTGAAGATAATGATCAAATCATATTTAAGTATAAAAATAATCCAAATGGTTCTGTATCAAATATTGCAGGTATAACTAATAAAAAAAGAAATATATTAGGTATGATGCCTCACCCAGAAAGATCTTCAGATGATTTATTGGGCTGTAATGATGGTGGATTAATTTTTGAATCAATTATAGGATAAATATGTATAAGAAAAATTTATTTTTTATTTTAGTAGCTCTTTTTATAGGTTGCATATTAGGCACAGCTCTCTCTATGTTCGTTGGTTTAATAATTCCTGATGGAGTTGTAAAGGATTTTTTTATATTATCAAAGTCGTTTGGTTTTGGCCAGAACGCTAATAATTGGTTGATTTTAGGCCCATTTAGATTTAAAATGGGCTTATTTTTTGATGTAAGTATACTCAGTGTCTTAGGAATTTTTATTTCTTGGTATGTGTTAAGATATTTTAAATAAATTGAAAGGACCATATTATGTCATTAGGGGCAATGGAAATTACTATTATTCTTCTTGTTGTTTTATTACTTTTTGGAGGTAAAAAACTTCCTGAATTAGCAAAAGGATTGGGGAAAGGTATTAAGGAATTCAAAAAGGCAAAAAAAGATGTTTCAGAAGAAATTAATAAAGTAACAAAGGATAAAGAGTAAAATATTATGTCTGGACATAGTAAGTGGTCAACAATTAAGCGAAAAAAAGGTGCAGCAGATGCAAAACGTGGTATTATATTTACTCGTTTATCAAAGGATATTAGTTTAGCTGCAAGACAGGGTGGCGGAGACATTGATATAAATCCAAGCCTTAGATTAGCAGTTAAAAAAGCTAAATCTGCAAATATGCCATCTGCAAATATTGAAAGAG
>CAYVTK010000140.1:0-3701 GCA_964454465.1 uncultured bacterium
CCTTAGCATTCTGTCTGTATATTTTAGACAAATTTCTCCAATATAAATATGTTCTTTTTGATGTTTTTCTAATCCTTTTTTGCTATATGAGAGGCTTGCAACCATTGATGTTAAAGCCATAGCTAAAGAACCAGCTAATGCGCTAATACTTCCTCCTCCGGGAGTAGGAGTCCCCTGCGATGTTGTATTTATAAACTCTTTCAAGCTTAAATTTGATAACGAATTATCATCTTTTGATATTTTGTATTCAATTTTTTTTTCATAAATATCGAATTTCTCGATATCTGAAAGTCCTAAAGATTGTATGGCAATATCTAGAATATCAGATTCAGGAATTCCTGTTGTTTTTCCTTGTTTTTTAAGATAGTATTTTCCTGTTTTAATAAGAGCATCTTTTGGTAGAAGGCCAACTATTTCGCTCCCCGTTACTCTAATTCCTCTTTTTCGAGCTTGTCGCCTTACTTCTTCAAATGTTTTATGAATAGACGTTTTCTTGTAATTTGTTAGATTGATTGAAACTTGAGCCTGTTTGTATTCGTCTATATACCAACCAACAGCCTTACAGTATTTTAACTTTCCAGGCTTTTTAAGTATATTACCTTTTTTATCTCGAATAATCTTATTATTTTTATCTCGTTTTGCTCTTCCAGCTTCTCTGATATCTAGAGCTATATCTGTTGCAATTTTCTTATCAAATGTATTTAAGTTTATATTATATGCTATTAAAAAATCTCGTGTCCCAATTGCCGTAACCCCACTTTTTTTATTATGTTCAGGTTTACCAAAATCAGGATGCCATTTTTTCTCTTTAATTTTATCAAACATTCCTTCGTATTCACCTTTTCTTATATTGGCTAAATTTTTGCGTATTTCAAAAAGCGCTGAGTGTTCATATAAGTAAACAGGTATTTTAAGCTCATTTGCTACCCTTTTTGCTAGTATCTTTGAATATTTAATGCATTCTTTAAGGGAAACATTTTTTATTGGAATTAAAGGGCAGACATCTGTTGCACCCATTCTAGGATGTTCACCTTTATGCTTGCTCATATCTATGAGTCTTGATGCTGATTTAATTAATTCAAAAGCTCCTTTAATGACATCTTCGGGGGACCCTACAAATGTTATAACAGTTCTATTTGTATCTGCCCCACTATCAACATCAAGCAAATGCAATGCATTGTTAGATTTTATAGGTTCAATAATTTTATTAATAATTTCTTTATTTTTACCCTCACTTATATTAGGGACACATTCTATTAATTTCATTTACCACTCCAAATAATTGATGATATACAGTATAAGAAAAATTAGTATAATATTTCTAAGTAATATTTTTTTTGAAGAAAATTTTCTCCAGTAATCATTTCTAAGTTTTTTCATTTTAAATAAACAGGCTAATTATAAACAAGACAATGTTATCAAAAATACTTCTAATTAATATATATATTGGTTCTATAATCATTCCTATGATTGAATAACCTGTGATAATTCCAAATAAAATAATAGCAAGCAATATTCTTGGGCCATAGATATTTAAATTTTGAGCTAGCTCATAATTGTATTTAGAAATTATATTCCCAAATATCTGCCCTCCATCAAGAGGGAAAAAAGGAAGTAAATTAAATAGTGCTAAAAAAATATTAATCTGAATAAAAATATTTAAAAATATTTTAAGATTATCATTTGCAATGTAAGGGAAAAAAGCATGTATGGTATATATTGCAATAACACCTAAAAAAGCTAATATTAAATTTGATACCGGCCCTGCAGCTGCAACTTTAATAATATCAATATTAGGATTTTTTAATTTATATGGATTCACAGGGACAGGCTTTGCATAGCCAAAACCTATAAATAATAGCATTATTGTTCCGGTTGGATCTAAGTGTTTAATAGGATTAAGAGTTAAGCGACCTTGCTTGTAAGCTGTATCATCACCATATATATATGCAATAAGTCCATGTGAAAATTCATGTACGCATAAAGAGAATATAAGGGCTGGTAATAATAAAATTAATATATGTGGTTCTAGTCTTAAAAGCATAATCTTACCCTCTAGGATGAAACTCTTTGTGAATTTCCTTTAAATAAGTTTTATCTAGATGTGTATATATCTGCGTAGTTGAGATATTTGAATGTCCTAGTAGTTCCTGCACTACTCGCAAACCGGCTCCTCCCTCTAGTAAATGAGAAGCAAAGCTATGTCGAAATGTATGAGGAGAAACATTTTTATTGATTCCTGCCTCTTTTGTTTTCTTCTTTATAATATTCCAAATAGTTTTCCTAGATAGCAAGGATCCCCTATTACTTAAAAATAATATTCCTTTACTGGCAGATCTTTTTGCATAAACAGGTCTAACTTCATTAATATATTCCAGTACATCCTTTTTAGCTTTAAATCCAAAAGGAACAATCCTTTCTTTTTGTCCCTTGCCAAATATTTTTATAATGTCATCTTCGATAAATAAGTTGGTTAATGTTAAATTTATTAATTCAGAAACTCTTATACCGCATGAATATAGCAAGGATATAATAGCCTTATCTCTGATATCTATTATTTTGTTTGTATTTAACGAACTTAATATTAAATCGATTTCTTCAATAGATAGAATAGTTGGAATTTTTCTTATTTGTTTAGGCGGAATAATAATTGCCGCAGGATCCTTATCTATGAAATTATTATTAATCAAATATTTAAAAAAATTTTTAATGCTAGATATAGATCTATTAATAGAAGAATTTTTTTTCTCTACAATCAAGTCATTTGATATATATGTCCCAAGAATTTGTATATATTCCCTTATATATAAAGGTTTAATATCTTTTAGGTTTTTAACTCTATAGGTAGAATAAATATATTCTGTAAAATTATTCAAATCATGCATATAAGCGCTTATTGTATGAGATGATAATCTCTTCTCATACTGTAGATGTGCCAAATAAAGTTTAACTTGATTTATAAGATCTTTCATTATTGATTAATCAGAAGGATTTTCTTTAATAGGGTTACTTTTAAACTCTTTAACTAGATAATCAAAAGCAGTATTAAAACCTCTGCTAGAGAGGGTAATAATTTTCATATCAGGTCCAATTAAAGATACTGCTGGAATTCCCGTAGGACGAATAATGCTATGTAGTAATTTATCTTCATCAATTAAGATAGGTATATCTTCATCTGGGTATGTATTGTACCATTCATATGCAGTATCATAAGTTGCATTGTCCCTGAATTCATCTTCATATAAAATAGTAATAAAATATACATCTTGATTTTTTACTAAATCGTAGATTAATTCATAATCTTTTTTCCAGAATCTTTTACTTTTAATTTCGTCTTCATTCCAGGTAAACCAGCCTGCCAATGCATGGCATGGGCTACACCATGAAGCTCCCATTTCAATCAATATATATTTACCCTCATCATTTGCAAAATCATAAATATCTAAAATTTCATTAAATTGATCAAGGGATTTAAAATGAGGAAAAGTATCTCCTGCTTTTAAAGCGCAAAAGTAGTCTCCTTTTAAATGTTTTATACAGTTGGAATTAACACAATCATCATTCATTATACATTCGCATCCTAATCCATTAGGACAGTCTAATTTTCCAGTGTTGCTATTCTCTATAATCGATTCTTTATTTTTATTTATAGGCCAATTACCAGTATATAAAAAAGATTTTTCATTATCTACTATATTAGT
>CAYVTK010000141.1:0-3699 GCA_964454465.1 uncultured bacterium
GATGTAATTCTTATTATTAATATTATTCTAGGTTCAGATAATTTTAATAATTTAGCAGATTTGAATAGTGATGGAAATGTTGATATTTTAGATGCAGTATCCCTTGTAAATATAATTTTAAATTAATATGCCTATTAATATTAATAAAAATCAAATCACTGTTTTAAGTCCTGCAACTCTAGAAGAAGTTGGAAAAGTTGATTTATCAACTCAGCACGATGTTGATAATACGCTTAAAATAGCTCGAGAATACAATAAATGGTCTTCTTTGTCTTTAAATAAAAGATGTACTATTATCAATAAATTTAGAAAAGTTGTATTGCAAAATAGTGATTTGGTTAAGAAAAAAATAAAGGATGAAACAGGTAAAAAGGATTTTGTTATTTTAGCAGAATTTATTGGATTTTTAGATCATGCAAAAGGAATGTCTAAAATTGCTAAATCTGGATTGAAAAAAAATAAAAGGAAACCAGGAGCTCTATTTAAAAATAAAAGAGCTTATGTGCAATATGAGCCAATGGGAGTAGTTGGTATTATTTCACCTTGGAATTTCCCTCTTAGCACTGCAATGAATGGAGCTGTAGAAGCACTACTTGCAGGTAATAATGTTATTTTAAAACCATCAGAGCATACGCCTTTAACACCTCAATTTATTAAAAAATTATGGGATGAGAATATTGGGTATAAGGATGCATTTCAAATTGTAAATGGTCAAGGTGATATTGGTGCAATGTTAGTTCAATCTAATTTGACTGATGTAATTAGTTTTACTGGAAGTACAAAAGTAGGGATTAAGATTTCTGAAATTTGTTCTTCAAGTTTAAAACCATGTATTTTAGAATTGGGTGGTAAAGATCCAATGATAATTTTAAAGGATGCAGCTATTAATAGATCAGTAGAGTCAGCATTATATGCAGGTTTAATTAATGCAGGGCAGACATGTATTTCTACAGAGGAAGTTTATGTTGAACATAATATATTTGATGAATTCACATCTAGCTTATCTTCTAGAATTAAAGAAATTAAATCAGGGGGAGATGATAGTGATGATTTGGGGCCAATAATTACATATGAAACTAAACAAAAAATTGATGAACATATTAATGAAATAAAAGATTCTTGCAATATTGTTTCTGGTATTAATAATGGAGATGATAAATATATAGCACCTGCTATTGTAATTGATCCTCCAGAATCATCTCGTATAGTTAATGAAGAGACATTTGGTCCTGTAATATTAATTAGATCATTTAAGAGCGAAGATGAACTAATTGAAAAAATTCATAAAACAGGCTATGGGCTCTCATCAAGTATTTTTGGTAAAGATAAAAAAAGAATTAATAGGATTATTGGAAGAATGAAAACTGGAAGTGTTAATGTTAATGATGTTATGACAAGTTATGCTATTCCATCACTACCATTCGGTGGAGAAGGCATTAGCGGAATAGGCAGACAACATGGTATCGAAGGATTGAGATCTTTTTGTAGAGTTAAAAGCATTGTTGTTAATAGATTTAATTTTATTAATGAGCCTATGTGGTGGGGAAGTCCTAAGATTATTGAAAGAGCTCTTAAAAAAATTGTTAATTTATTATTTAGGTGAAACTTAATATTTCCTTTTTTATTTTGTAGATTAAGCTATGAAAAAATATTTATATATCATCTCCTGTCTTGTATTATTTAATCTAATTTATTCTCAATGTGATAATTCACTTTTGCTATTGACTATGGAAGATTCTTGGGGTGATGGTTGGAATGGAAATACATTTTGCATCAATGATGAATGTACTACTCTTGCATTAGGTTCATTTGGAACTGCAGAATTTTGTATTAATTTAGATATTGAAAATCCAATAGTATGTGGTGGTGGAAATTGGCAATCTGAAGTATTTTGGATGTTATCAGATTCTGATGGCACTACCTTAGCAACAGGGGGTGCTCCTTTTGAAGGATGTGTTGGAGGATTTTGTGAGAATGAAATAGTTGAGTCCTTTGAATTCAATGATAATGGTCAGATTAGAGAATATTATTTATATAGACCAAGTTCCATTCAGGATAATGCCCCTTTAGTTTTTGTCCTGCATGGATATAGTGGATCAGCTGGTGGAATAATGGGTTATTCTGGAATGAATGAAATTGCTCTCCAAAATGGTTTTGTTGTATGTTATCCTCAAGGTCTATCCGATCAATCAGGATATAATTTTTGGAATGTTGGATATGCATTCCATGATAATCAAGTAGTTGATGATGTTAATTTTTTATCTTCTTTAGCTAATTATTTACAAGATGAATATAATTTAAATGAAGAAAATACTTTTTCTACAGGGATGTCTAATGGTGGAGATATGTCTTATATGCTTGCTTGCCAAGCAAATGATGTATTTAGAGCAATTGCTCCTGTAGCAGGATGTATGATGGAAGAAATATATAATACATGTGACTCTTCACCTGTTCCTGTTCTTGAAATACATGGAGATAATGATAATGTAACTTTATGGGATGGAGATATGCAAAATAATGATGGATGGGGTGCATATTATAGCATAGAAGATGGGATAGGATTATGGGTTGATACAAATGACTGCCAAAATAATGAAGAAATATTTCTACCAAATACTAATCTTAGTGATGGAAGTTATATTATAAACCATAGATATTTTGATTGTGATAATAATGCTGAAGTATGGCTCTATGAAGTTGTTGGTGGAGGGCATGATTGGCCTGGATCTTATGGTAATATGGATATTAATGCAAGTGAAGAAATTTGGAATTTTTTTAGTCAATATGCATTTAATCTAGGTGATGTAAATAATGATGAAATCATTAATGTTTTAGATATAGTTTTGATTGTTAATATCGTACTTACTGAAGGGTTTAATCAATCTGCAGATTTAAATACTGATGGTATTATCAATATACTTGATATTATTCAACTTGTGAATATAATTTTAAATAATTAGAAATTCTTTTTTGTAGAATAATAGATATAATGAATAAGTCCTATAAATCACTTTTTCTATTAGACTCAGAATTGATTCACCTGAATCATGGATCATTTGGAGCATGTCCAAAACCAATTTTTGATTCTCTTGTATCTTGGCAAAAAAAATTAGAACTAAATCCCGTTAAGCATTTAGCATTTGATATTTATAAATATTTAGAAAATTCAAGAGAACATTTATCTAAATATATAAATTCTGATAAAGATGATATCGTTTTTTTCCCAAATCCAAGTACAGCTCTTAATACTGTTATAAAAAGTTTAGATCTGAAATATGGTGATGAAATTTTAACTACTAATCATGAATATGGTGCTCTTGATAAAACATGGAATTTTATATGTGAAAAAACAGGATCAAAGTATATTAAGCAAAATATTAAGTTGCCGCTTCAATCAAAAAAAGATTTTATTAGTACATTCGTTGCAGGTATTAATGAGAAAACTAAAATTATTTTTATTAGTCATATTACAAGCCCAACAGGACTTGTTTTTCCAGTAGAGGATATTTGTAAAATTGCTAAAGAAAATAATATATTTTGCATTATAGATGGAGCTCATGTTCCGGGTCATATTGATTTAGATATTAAACAATTAGATCCAGATATATATACAGGAGCATGTCATAAATGGATGTGTGCTCCAAAAGGAACATCCTTTTTATATGCAAAAAAAGAAATACAAGATTTTATTGATCCATT
>CAYVTK010000142.1:0-3695 GCA_964454465.1 uncultured bacterium
ATAAAAATCTTTTGAAGCATTATTAATAAAATTTAAACTTAACTCATTGCCGTTATTAAATTCTATAATACTTCCTTTAACAGCTACAATATCACCTTTTTTAAATTTTGAAAAAAAATATTCAACATTTGACCAAATTTTTCCTCTAATAGACCCCGTACTATCTTTTAGTACTAAATCAATAAAGGAATCTCCAAATCTTGTTATTTTTAAATATTTCTGATGACATAAAAAAAAACCTTTTATTTGAGTGCCAACCTTAAAAGAATTAATAGTTGTTAATTTCATCTAATAGCTACTTAATTTTCTTTACGAATAGTTGGTGTACATGTTTGACAATTTTATATCCATAAGACAAAGCAATTTCATCTTGAATTCTTTCTATATCATCATTAACAAACTCAATAATTTCATCTGTTTCTATATCTATCATATGATCATGATGTTTTGATGCAACCTTGTTCTCATATTTTGCAACCCCATCATCTAAAACCATTTTACGCGCAAAATCATATTTAACCAAAAGGTCTAAAGTTCTATAGGCTGTTGCTCTAGAAACTTTTTTTCCTTTTTTATTAATAATATTAATAATTTCATCACAATCGAAATGCCCCTTATGATTAAGAAGAGTGTTAAAAATAACAAATCTCTGATCTGTAAATTTTAGATTTTCTTTTTTTAAAACTAATTTAAATCTATCAATAATATTTTTTTTAATCATTATAACTAATCCAATATTTCTAGGTTTGCATACTTATAAATTAATTTTTTTCTCGTATTATTAAAAAACATTATTGTTAATTTTGTATTTGGACCTGATCCTTCCAAATTAACCACCTTACCTTTACCAAATATCTTATGTTTTACAATCTGGTTTATATTAATGGAGCACTCTGAATTTATATTTTTTTTAGTTGTTAAATCATAGGAGCTTTTTTTATCTATATTTTTATATGAATCTTTTTGAGGGAAATCAATCAAATTCTCTGGGATCTCTTTAATAAATCTTGATTGAACAGAAGGAATAGGTTCTCCTCCAAATTTTCTTCTAGAATTTGCATAACTTAGAACGGCTAAATTTTGAGACCTTGTTAAGGCCACATAAAAAAGACGGCGTTCCTCTTCAATATCTTCATCATCAAATATTCTAACAATTGGGAAAAGGCCATCTTCTAATCCTGTAATATATACATAGTCAAACTCTAATCCTTTTGATGAATGTATTGTCATCATTGTAATCTTATCATCATTATCATTCCAAGAATCTATATCTGTAAATAAAGAAACTTCCTCTAAATAAGAACTTAAAGTTGGATTTTCAGTACTGTTTTCATAATCAGCAATTCCTGAAATGCACTCCTCAATATTTATCCATCTATCTGCAGATTCTTGAGTTCCTTGATTAGAGTAATATTTTTTTAATTTTAACTCATTTAATAAATCTTTAATTATAATTAAAGGAGATTCAGTTTTTATTCTTTTCTTATATTTATTTATTAATTTAGAAAAACTACTAATAGAAGAAATTTGTTTCTTGCCAAGTTTAATCTGTTCTATATCATCTAATGATAAAAGAATATTATCAGAATCAGAATTTTGATATATTTTTTCAACTGTAGTTTTTCCAATACCTCTTGGGGGAAAATTAATTACTCTATCAAAGCTAATTCTATCATTAGGATTAACAATCAATCTCATATAAGCAAGTAAATCTTTAACTTCTTTGCGGTCATAAAATTTAACACCTCCTATTATATTGTACAGTATACCATTTTTAATCAATGTGTCTTCAATAATCCTGCTTTGTGCATTCGTACGATAGAGAATAAGAAATTTATTATATGTAGCTTTTTCCTTATCTTTAATTTCAGATATATGCTCAATAATTTTATGAGCTTCATCTTTTTCATTATACCCATTAATTAAATTAACCTTGCTACCAACTTTATTATCTGTCCATAATTTTTTTTCAGCTCGATTTGTATTCCTAGAAACTACTGACCAAGCTGCATCTAATATATTTTTAGTAGAACGATAATTTTGCTCTAATTTTACAATTTTTGCATTTATATATGAAGTTTTGAAATTTAATATATTCGCTATATCTGCACCTCTCCATCCATAAATTGATTGATCATCATCACCAACAACAAATATATCTTGTTTTATTTTTGTTAAAGAATAAATAAAATTGAATTGAGGTTTATTTGTATCTTGATATTCATCTACTAGAACATATTGAAATTTATTTCTATAATAGTCTAAAACGTTCGGGTATTGTCCAAATATTACAAGTGGTTTAACCAAAAGATCATCAAAATCAACAGAGTTGTTTTTTTGCAATTGACCCTCATATTGCATATATATTTGAGCTATTTTCTCTTCATTAATATTTAATGCAAGAGACTGCAAATCCTTAGGGGATTGCATATTATTTTTACTTAAGCTGATTTTAATAAGAACGGATTTAGGGTCATATATCTTTAAATCTAGATTTAAATCTTTTATAATTGATTTGACTAGAGCCTTAGAGTCTGTTTGATCATATATCGTGAAATCACTATTCCATCCTATCTTAGAAATTTCTCTTCTTAATATCATGGCTCCAATAGAATGAAAGGTTCCTATTGTAATCCCTTTAAGATTATTATCCACTAATTCATGTATACGAGATTTCATCTCCTGTGCAGCTTTATTTGTAAAGGTAACAGCCAGGATGTTTTCAGGAGGTAAACCAGCAGATTCTATTAAATGTGCTATTTTATAAGTTAATACCCTTGTTTTACCACTACCTGCTCCTGCAAATACAAGCATAGGCCCACCAATATCTAAAACCGCCTCTTTTTGCTTTTCATTTAATAAATTAATATCCATTTCTTATCCTTCTTATCGCATTATTATGCTGTCTTAATGTTTTAGAAAAGATATGGGCGCCCGTACCATCTGCAACAAAATATAAATAATTTTTATCTGAATTCTGAGGGGTTAATGCTGCTTGAATAGCCTCTAAACCAGGATTATTAATTGGACTAATAGGCAGCCCTTTTATAGCATAGGTATTATATGGGCTATCTATATTTTTATATTTTCTAAACACTTTTGAGGATTCAGAACTACCTGGCTCATTTTTAAACAATAAAAGATCTTCTGGTGTCATATAATATAATATTGTAGGATCAGCCTCTAATTTCATTTTTCTTTTGAGTCTATTATGATATACAGATGAAATAGTAGGCATCTCCCCAATTAACATTGCTTCGCCCTGAATAATAGAAGCTAATATAATAATTTCAAATATATTTAGATTATTATTAGATAAACTTGAATAGATATTTAGATTATATATATCTATAAAACGCTTAGTTAAAATAGCTATAACATCCTTCTCAGTATAAGTATCCAATAACACATATGTATCAGGGAATAAAAAACCTTCAAGTGTTTTTAATTTACAAGGCATATTCAAAGACTTTATATATTCTTCATCTAGACATAAATTGATAAATTTCTGTTTATTAATATTTAATTCATTGCTTAAATATTCTGCTATATCATAAATATTTGACCCTTCTAAAACTGTAATTCTTTTTTTATTTTTGGATACAGTCGTGATATCTCTAATCAACTCTCCTAGAGTATTGTTTTTTTTAAGACTATATATCGATAATAGATTAACATCCTCTATAGGTGTAGGA
>CAYVTK010000143.1:0-3684 GCA_964454465.1 uncultured bacterium
TTTTTAGTTCTAGAAATCATATAATATGCTTTTTCAAGCTCAACATGATCTCCACTTGCATCTGCCATATGAGATGAATAAATAGCATTAGTCTGATTAGAATCCAGCATTTGATCAGCAACTTTTTTACTTTCCTCTAATTCATGTTCAGCAATACTAATTTTTGAAATAATTAAATCCTTAAATTGGCCTAAATCTTTTTTTGACCATTTTACTTTATTAGACATAACTTTGCCCCCCCATATATATCAAATTATTTATTATTTTTTGAGATTCCTAGCTTTACTTCAATATCATGCACAACGGCATTTAGAGTAAAAGCACCCTTACATTCAGCAAAAGTTAGATTTACCCCTAAAACTTCATTCAACAAATATTCTCTATTTACTTTTATCGCATTATATATTTTTTCATTTGATATTAAATTAATATCAATTCTATCATCAACCTTGAAATTTGAATCTTTTCTTAGATTTTGAATTTTTCGTATTAAATCTCTTACTATTCCTTCATTAATCAATGTATTATTTAACTGAATATTAATACTAGCAATGATATCTTTATTTGAGGACACATAATAACCATCACAAGAAATTTCATTTATAATGAAATAGTCTTCAGTTAGTTTAATTGTATTATCAACTTTAAAAATTTTATTTTTCTTCAAAGCGTCTAAAATATCTGACTTTTCAGTAGAATTAACAATGCTAATTATCTTAGACTTATTATCACTATATTCTTTATTTAACATACTAAAATTAAGTTTTAAATCATAAGATACAACTTCATCAGAAGAATCAACATATTCAATTTCTTTTATATTCAACTCATCTAAAATTTGGCTATCATATGTATTTAATGAAAGATTCTTTTCCTTTATAAATATTTTAATATCATTTAAAGGTTGTCTAATTTTTATATTAGCTTTATTCCTTATAGAACGACCTAAATTAACAATATTTTTAACTGTATCAATATCCTGTATAATAGTTTTATCATCTAATTTTTTATTATATTCAGGAAAATCAGCAAGATGTATACTGCTAGGAGAGTTCACATTAATTTCACAAACAATATTTTGATAAATTTTTTCTGCTACAAAAGGAATTACAGGGCTCATAATTTTAATATAATTCAATAAAACTTCATATAACGTATGATATGCAGCAAGTTTATCTTGGTCATTCTCAGACTTCCAAAATCTTCTTCTATTTCTTCTAACATACCAATTTGATATATCATCTAACATCTCAGATGATTTTTTCATCAACTTATATAATTCGAAACTTTCATAAAAGAATTTTGATTCTTTAACAAAATTATTCATTTTAGCTAGAATCCATTTATCTATATCATTTAAATTGCAATCTTCCATTTTAGACAAATAGGGATTAAAATTATCTAATTTTGCATATGTTATAAAGAAAGAATATGTATTCCAAAGAGTAATAAGATTTTTTCTAACTTCATCTGCAATCTTATATCCAAATAGCAAGTTATGTTCTGTATTCTGAGATGCATAAAGCCATCTCATTGTATCCACACCCATCTTTTCTGCTGCATCATCAAACCATATTGCATTTCCCCATGATTTATGCATATCTCTACCTGTTTCATCTTTAACAAGAGCATGTCCTAATAAAGTTTTAAAAGGAGCTTTATCTTCCATAATCGTAGAAGTTGCTAAAAGAGAATAAAACCAATTCCTAAATTGTCCAGGGAAACATTCAACCACAAAGTCTACAGGAAACCATTCTTTCCAATAATCTCTATTAGAATTATAATCTAAAGTTGAATATGGGACAATGCCTGCATCTAACCAAGGATTACCAACATCAGGAATTCTAGAACCAATTAGACCTGTTTCAGGATGTCTGATTTTAACTTTATCTATCCATGGCTTATGAGGACTTTTATCTTTAAATTCATCCCAACCTTCAACTACAAGAGTTTCAAGCTCATCTTTTGAACCAACAACATAATATGATCCATCATCGAATGTCCAAATAGGTAAAGCTAAACCCCAAAAACGTTTTTTTGAGATCATCCAATCACCCATATTTTCTAACCATTCTATTTCCCTATCACAACCCCATTCTGGAATCCATTGGATTTCTTTAACATGTTTTTTTATATCATCTCTCCAATCCATATTGATATACCATTCATCAACTGTTCTATATACAAGTTCATCACCTGATCTCCAACAATGAGGGTAGATATGGGGATATTTTTCAGTATAAAGTAATATTTCTTTTTCTTTTAGATTCCCAAGTATTAATTCAGTAGTAGCAGGGTCTGTAGCTTTCTTTCCTGTCAACCAACCAAAATCATCAATGTATTTAGATTCATCATTAAGAGGAGCAAGCTCTACTAAATCTAGTTTTTTTCCAATTTTATTATCAATTGCACCGCAACCTGTAGCTATATGTACAATACCTGTACCTTCACCTGCAATAACAATGTCATTACCAATATTATCCTTGCCTCCATCTATAACCTTATGACAAGAAATAGCATTTATATTTCGATCTTTCAAATCATCATTAACAAATGGATAACCTCCAAAAGATGATTGTGCTTCTAATTCATCAAATGGGCCAATATATTCCCAGCCCACCATATCTGAACCTTTAATTGTATCAACAATTTCACAACCACCTCGTTCTTTGAAGATTTGTTCTAATGTTTTTAGTTTAGGTACTCCTTCTATCCACTGTTTTTTATCACTAAATTGTTTTTCTAATCTTTGGAACTTATAATTTTCCTTAGCAAAATAATAAATGGAGTCATCACTTGATTTAACTTTTACATAATCTAAATTAACGTTAACAGCTGCCGCAATATTTGATGTTAATGTCCAGGGAGTTGTGGTCCATATCAAAAGGTTTTCATTCTTTTTATTTTTAAGTGGGAATTTAACAAATATAGCATTATGAGCAACAAGCTTACGTCCTTCTATAATTTCCATTTGAGAGTAAGAAGTACCTGAACGGCCTGACCACGGGACTACATCACTTCCTCTATAAATCTTACCCTTATCATATAGTTTTTTTAGGAATGACCATATAGTATAATTATTTTCATCAGACATCGTGTAATAAGAATTATCCCAATCCATCCAATATCCCAATCTAATAGATTGTTCTGTCTGAATCTTTGAATATTTTTTAACTCTATCTTTACATAATTGTACAAATTTTTCTATTCCAAAATCGATAATATCTCTTTTAGATTTAAAACCTAACTCTTTTTCTACTTCAACCTCTACCCATAAACCTTGACAATCAAAACCATTTTGATAACGTAAGTCAAAACCATTCATTGCATAATATCTTTGGAAAACATCTTTAAGAGTTCTTCCCCAAGCATGATGGACTCCCATTGGATTATTTGCAGTAATAGGGCCATCTAAGAAAGACCATTTTTTATTACCTTTATTTTTCAATCTTAGTTGATTGAAAATATTTTTCTCTTCCCAAAACTGTAGCATTTCATGCTCAAGTTTAATGAAGTCAACTTTACTACTAACATCTTTAAATTGTTTCTTAGACATAACACCCCTAATTATGAGGGGTAAATTAACATATTTCAACGTTTAGAAACAATTACCTAATTTTAATATTTTAATTATGAACTGGCTATATAATTGAAAGCATAAAGAACCTGTGTTGCTGATAAATA
>CAYVTK010000144.1:0-1642 GCA_964454465.1 uncultured bacterium
ATAACATATTTTTTCTTTAATATCTCTGGAAATTTAAGACTCATTAATATAAAAGCAACACAATATCCTACACTTAGATTTTTTTGTTCTTCACCTATATCTAAAAATTGATAAAGGAAAGTATCAATGACAGAGACAGTCCCAACTATACATAAAATAACTGACCCTATTTTTTCTATTTTATTATTATCCATTTATACTCACTAATTAAATGATTTTAAAGCCTTGATACGTTCTAATACTGGAGGATGACTGTAGTTAAGCATCACATTTAGCCAATGAGGGGTTAAATTGCTTAAATTTTCTTTAGACATCTTCTTAAGACTTGTAATTAATTTTTCAGGCATTTTTGCTGTTTTAGCAGAATAATTATCTGCCGCAAACTCATTTTTTCTTGATATAAAACTAAATACAAATCCCATAAACATTGATATTGGAGTATAGAGAATTGAGAAAAATACTAAACTTGCATAAATAGATAAATTCTCCATTTTAAAAACTGCAAATAAATCAGAATTCATCATAAAGATAGATAATATAAAAAACATAATACCTGATTGAATGGCACTTAGGAAAATTCCTGTATGTACATGTTTTAATTTATAGTGCCCTACCTCATGCGCTATGACTGCAACAATCTCATCATCATCCATTTGTTCAACGAGTGTATCAAATAATGCAATACGTTTATTTTTACCCATTCCGCTAAAATAAGCATTTGAATGAGAAGATCTTTTTGAGCCATCCATAACCTCTAGCTTCTTAACGGGGAAATCCACTGTCTTTAAATAGTCTTTAATCTTATTTAATAAGGGTCCTTCTTCAAGGGGAGTAAATTTATTAAACATTGGGGCAATAAATAGGTTGAATATCGGCTGCATCACAAGACTAAAGAGAACAAGTAGTAGCCATGCATAAATCCATGCATTATCACCATATTGTCCAAAAAAGTAAAGGACAACAGATAATAAAGGAGCTGCAATAACAAGCATTAGAAAATACCCTTTTACCTTATCGGTAAAATATGTAGCTAATGTTGTTTTATTAAATCCAAATTTTTCCTCAATAACAAATGTTCTATATAAACCAAATGGCAAGTTTAAGATATCTGTTATAATAAATAATCCACCAAAGAAGAATAATCCTGTTACAATATCACCATATCCAAAAGATCGCACAAATTGATCAATAATATTATAAACACCCCCAAAAATAAATACTAAACTCACAATCAATGAAAAACTTGAAGTAATATATGAGAATCGTGAATTCTCTCGGGTATAGTCCTGTGATTTTAAATATTTTTCTTTATCAAAAGTATCTTTGAATTCTTCAGGAAGATTTGGATCTAAAGCGGTAAGATTTAAAGTTCTAATAATAAATGATAATGTATATTCAAAGATAAGTATTGCGATAATTATTATAAAATATATATTCATTCAATCTCCTATAATGATTTTATTTTTTTATTCATTTTGTCAAGTTTTTTTGACTGACTTTCTTTCATTTTATCCATAAGGTCTAGAAAATATTTTTTCATATCATCAGGAATTTCTTTATGATTAGAAATTGCTTTATTTCGGCTTTCTATTTTCTTTAAGGCATCAGTAAGATCTTTTGCTTCTGCTTTTAAAAAGACCTT
>CAYVTK010000144.1:1652-3644 GCA_964454465.1 uncultured bacterium
TTTATCTGCAAATATCAAGAAAAATAGAGTCAAATTTTTATTTCTTCTAAATGCAATCTTTCTAGTACCTATATATATAAGCGGAAGAGATAATACAACAACTCCTGAAATTAGCTTTAAATTTAAAGAAAATGTAGGTGTTAATAGTGCACCTATCATTGGAATAGACATTGCTAAAAAAGATAATAATAATATTCTCTCATTTACTTTCTCTGTTTCTTTTTGAAGAAGCTGTTCATCATGGGTATGTCCTGGAGTTGCTAAATTATTCAGTGCATATTTTATCTCATTATACAATAAAGCAACTTCCTCTCTCTCCTCTTTACGTTCCTTAGTCCATTTTTCACGTATTTCTTTATTAAAAACACCATCACCCCTTAAATATTCAAAGTAGGTGGATAAATATTTATGAAAATTTGAATGAAATGTTAAAAATTTTAATTGCCAGGTTTCTATTTCTATTCTCAGGTTTTGCCAATATACTTCATTTGTATTATCTATAGATTCTAAAATAGCTTTACTTTTATCTGCTATTTGTTCAAACCAAGCTGAAGCAATACTATATTGAGAAAGAAGAAAAACTGCTTTTATAAAATCTTTCTTAACATCTTGACATGCTTTATCAAAGACCTCAGTATCTACCGTATGATATATGTCATCTTTATCTTTAATCTTATAAATATCAAATTTATCAGAAATCTTTTCATCTTTATCTTGATTGATAGAGATTTTTTTATCTTCATCTAATACGATATAATAGTGCCTTTCCCAAGTCGTTAGACCGCTTCCAATAGAATTTCCAATTCTATTTATAGCGAATCCATATTTATCATATATGATTTTATCAACCTCTCTTTTATCTGTAGAACCATAATTATAATGTTCATCATCTAAAGGGGCTATTTTTTTAATAGGCATTAAGTCTGTTAGAGAAAAACTTGATAGACAAGCTTGACGACTTATCAAAGACCCATCTTTATCATTTTTCACAATAATACCATCAAGATCTTCTAATTCAGCACACCAGTTATCTAACGTAAAAAATGTTTCCATATAAACCATTCCTATGTGATATATCTCAGCATTTATATTTACATATATTTTTTTATCTGATACATCTTTATCTTTTATGCTCATTGCAAAGCCTGATAAAATATTTTCAATTCTAAATCCATCTAATGGCTTATTGTCAGTATTTAGCGACACTCCATTATAATTTGGATCAAATGGATTGAAATATTTTGTATTTGGATAAATCTTTTTAAGTCTTTCAAATACTATATTTACTTCTACTTCTCCTACTAAATTTGATATACTTTGTGTTTTAATTTTCATCTTTTAAATTTCTTGTCATAAGTTTGTTAAGAGAATCTCTAGGATCTGATTTTTCAAATAATACTTTATAAATCTGCGTACATATAGGCATCTCAATATTATGTTTATCTGAAATATCATTTAATATTTTGCATGCATTAACCCCTTCTGACACCATTCCAATTTCTTTTTTTGCTTCTTCAAGAGAATAACCTTTTGCAATTAAAACACCTAACTGTCTATTTCTGCTGTGAGGGCTATAGCATGTTGCAATCAAATCACCTAAGCCTGATAAACCATATAATGTTTTATGATTTAAATCATAAATAGCACTTAAATTTAAAATTTCATTCATGCCTCTAGATACAAGAGCCGCTTGCGTATTATCACCTAATTTTAACCCTACGCAAAGCCCTGATGCAATTGCAATGATATTTTTAACCGCTCCTCCAATCTGCACACCAATAATATCATCTGATGTATAGACTCTAAATCTATCCGAAGAAAATAAAGACTGGAGCTCTTTTGCATAGACTTTATTAGTACTTGCAATGACTGTTGCAGACGCCATTTTAGATATAACTTCCTCTGCATGATTAGGGCCTGATAAAACTGCAATGTTATTAGGATTGATATTAAAAGAGCTTTCCATAACCTCACTAATAAGAGTAGAGGAAT
>CAYVTK010000145.1:0-319 GCA_964454465.1 uncultured bacterium
GCACCGTTTTCTGTTGCAGCTCTAAAAGAAATTTCCTTATGAGCACGATGCATGGGATTTCTTGTTTGAAATGCAACAACCTTGTCCCAGCCCATTTTTTTAAATTGTTTTTTTAATTCTTCAGGGGTATGACGTAAAAGTTGATAATCATAATGTTTAGGGAGATCAGATATTTCTAAGGTTCCTCCAATATAATAATCTTCAATATTATTATATAAATATTGTACTCCAGGATGATGTGTATCAGTTGTACCATAAATTGATTGAGCTTCTTTTTCTTTATTAGGATAATAAATTTCACCGACCTTTAAAATAGCAA
>CAYVTK010000145.1:329-3170 GCA_964454465.1 uncultured bacterium
AGATAATTCACTTTCTAAATTATTTAAATTCATTTATAGTTAGTATTGCAATAAGGAATCCTTCATGATCTCTTAGTGCAATTCTAGAATTATTTTCTAGTTTATGCTCTTCTTTGATTTCCTTTTTGATATCAAGTACAATAGGGATGGGCCATAATTCCCCACTTGATAGGCACATATTATCAAGAACAGAATCATAATCTTTTTTTCCCATAAAGCCTTTTAATGGGCTGAATGCTCCATTTAAAAGTAATTCTAAATCACAAATCTGTCTTTCATTTAAAACAAAGTTATATAAATTTAAATCTGACATTTTTTCCTTTCATTAAAAGCTATATAAAGCTTAATTATTTTTTAGTAGCAATAAAACAAATATAAATTATCATATTGTAACGGTGTAAATTTACATATGAAAAATATTATTTTTATATTTATTCTTAGTTTTATCAATGCTGAATTATATTTAGAATTAGTAGGTCAGGATTTTAATAAACCTGTATATGTTGTAACAAATCCTGAAAGTTCAAATATTTTTTATATTGTAGAACAAGGTGGATATATTCGTATTTTAGATAATAAGAAAGAAAAAGAGGACCTTTTTTTAGATATTAGCGATAGAGTTCATAAACCTCTTTTCCCTGGTGATGAAATGGGACTTTTAGGATTTGCGTTTGACCCAAATTTTAAGAATAATGGTTATATATATGTAAATTATAATGATAGATATGATAATACTATTATTTCACGATTTAAGAGTTATAATAATATAATTGATAATAAAACGGAAAATATCATACTTGAATTTGAACAACCTTATTCTAATCATAATGGGGGCCATATAGCGTTTGACTCTAAAGGCTATTTTTATATTTCTATAGGAGATGGAGGTTCTGCAGGAGACCCCGAAAATAGGGCTCAAAATCTGAGTAATATTTTTGGTTCAATTTTAAGAATTAAATTAAATGATGATGCTTCCTATATAATTCCTCGTGACAACCCATTTCTAGATTTAGATCAAAAAAATGAAATATGGGCTTATGGTTTAAGAAATGTATGGCGTTTTTCATTTGATAGGCTAAATGATGATATGTATTTAGGAGATGTTGGGCAAAATTCTTGGGAAGAAATTAATTATATTCCCTCTAAATCTAAAGGTGGAGATAATTTTGGATGGAATACAATGGAGGCATCTAGTTGTTTCCCGGAAGATAGTGATTGCTCCAAGACATTATATCAGTTACCTGTTTTTGAGTATCCTAATGACGCTAAATATGTGAGAACACTTTTAGGTATAAGACAAAAGAGTGTACATGGATGTTCAGTTACTGGAGGATATGTCTATAGAGGAGATAAAATTCCAAAATTATACGGACGATACTTTTTCGGAGATTATTGTACGGGTAAAATTTGGAGTTTTAAACTTAATGATAGCAATGTAGAGAACTTTGAAGATCATACGGAATTATTATTAAAAAGTATAAATAAAAAAAAGTTTTATCTATCTTCATTTGGAGAAACAACAGAGGGCGAATTATTATTAGTTGATTATAGTGGAAATATTTATAAACTATCTAATAGGTAATTGAAAAACATGTCTAATATTAAAACAAAAATTATAGCAACAATTGGACCTGTATCATCAAGTAGGCTGATGATATCTAAATTAATATCTCAAGGTGTAAATGTTTTAAGAATTAATATGTCTCATTTTAAAACAACTGAGCTTTTTGAAAAGACGATTAAAATTATAAGAGAGGAATCTTTAAAAAAGAATAAATATATAGGTATCTTAGTGGATATAGCAGGACCTAAAATCAGAGTTGATTTAAACCATATTCAAAATAAAAGTATCCAAATAGAAAAAAATAAAGAATATAGTTTAGGCTTTTATAAAGATAATGATTTAAGAATAAATACTAATATAAAATTTGGAATGGTTGAATCAAAAAAATCATTTATTAAAATTGATGATGGAAAGATTACTTTTGAAGTGATTAATAAAAATAATAATAATTTAACTCTCAAGGCATTAGATGATGGATTAGTAATGAATAGAAAGGGAATAAATTTCCCAGGTATAGCATTAGATGTTGATCCTTTAACAGATAAAGATAAAGAACATATTTTGTTAGCAATTCAAAATAATGTTGATTGGCTTGCTTTATCATTTGTTAGAGAAAGTAAAGATTTGAATTCTATAAAAAAAATATTTCAAAAAATAAATAAGAGTATTCCAGTTATAGCTAAAATTGAAAAGCCTGAAGCTATATCAAATTTAGATTCTATTATAAATGAATTTGATGGAATACTTGTTGCAAGAGGTGATTTAGGCGTTGAAATATCTCTATCGAAATTACCTGGATTACAGAAGCTAATAGTGGAGCAATGTAGAAAACTAAAAAAACCTGTAATTATTGCGACTCAAATGTTAGAATCTATGATAGATAATTCGACTCCTACAAGAGCAGAAGTAAATGATGTTGCGAATGCAGTTTATGAAGGAGTAGACGCTGTTATGTTGTCAGGTGAAACAGCGATTGGGAAATATCCTATTGAAGCAGTAAATATTATGCGTGATATACTGGAAAATACTGAAAAAGAAATATGTGAGAATGAAAAATTAACTAAAATTTCTATTGAAATAGATAGAGATATAAGATCAGCTATAGGAGAATCTGTAAAATTAATATCTAAACATTTAGATATTAATGCAATTGTTGTTATGACTGAATCTGGAAGTACTGCTATTATAGTTTCACATTATAGACCGGAAGCCAGTTTGTTTGCTTTAACTCCTAATAAAGATATTTGTAATAAACTATCCTTGATTTGGGGTCTTTA
>CAYVTK010000145.1:3180-3391 GCA_964454465.1 uncultured bacterium
TCCAGAGTATATATCAACTGATAAAATGATTAAAGGTGCTCAAAAAATATTAATTGAAAATAAATTATTGAAATATGGTGATATATTTGTTCTAACAGCAGGTGTCCCAGTAGGAATTAGTGGGAGCACAAATATGTTGAAAATTCATAAAGTAGAAAAGGATTTTTGAACATAAGTTAGCCAGGATTCATATTTCCTATTTTCTCCTCTG
>CAYVTK010000145.1:3401-3616 GCA_964454465.1 uncultured bacterium
ATTTTTAAAGTCAATTCTCCTGCTTTTCCATCAGAAAATTTATGGTCATCAATTTTTCTAATTGGTGTTACTTCTGAAGCACTTCCAGTAAAGAATGCTTCATCTGCATTATAAAGATCATCCTGATTAATATCTGCTATCTTTTATTCCATTGCAAGATCTTTTATTAGAGTTAAGACTGTTTCTCTTGTTATACCCATAAGAATATTTGCATT
>CAYVTK010000146.1:0-3596 GCA_964454465.1 uncultured bacterium
TATAATGAATTAAAGGATATTATTGCTATATTGGGAATGGATGAATTATCAGATGATGATAAACAAACAGTGCATCGAGCTAGAAGAATTCAAAAATTTCTATCACAACCATTCTTTGTTGCTGAACAATTCACTGGAACTCCAGGAAAATATGTATCACTAGAAGATTCTATTGCAGGATTTGAAGCAATACTAAATGGCGATTGTGATGAATTACCTGAAAATGCATTTATGTATGTTGGCACAATAGATGAGGCTTTTGAAAAAGCTAAAAAATAATGGATAAAAAATTTCATTTAGATATTATTACACCTACAAGCATTGAATCTTTTGATAATGTATCTTATCTGAGGATCCCTTCATTAGATGGATTGCTTGGTATTCAAGCTAATCATGCTAAAGCAATTATTGGACTTGATATTGGAGAAATTAAAATTCATAAAGATGGAAAAAATACTGTTTTTGCAACATCTGGAGGATTTGCAGATATTGCAAAAGAAGGTGTCCAATTATTATTAGAAACTATTGAATTATCAAATAATATTAATAAAGATAGAGCACAAAAGGCACTACAGCGTGCTGAAAAAAGATTAAAAAATCAAGAGGGTGATTTAGATAGAGCATCTAACTCAATTAAAAGAGCTAAAAACAGATTATTAATTGTCCAAACGTTTTCTAAGAAAAAATAGGTAATTTTTTATGCAATACTGAGATTGTTACTGGTGTTGCATATTTAACATCTCCATCAATATTTACCCCCTCATCAATATTTGGAATTAATTTCACATTTGCAACTTGAAAATATTGTACATAGTTAGATGTAATATGAGAACCATTAAATAGCCTAGATAATAATTGCAGCAATTGTAATCTATTAACATCTTTATTAATTGCCAATACATCCATTAATCCATCATCTAATCTAGCTTTAGGGGCTGCTTTCATTCCTTTACCTGTATGAATTGTATTCTGTACTAATACAAATAAATATTCATCGGAGTATTTTTTATTATCTAAAATCAATGTGCATAATCTTGATTGTAATTTTAAAATATAGTATAAACTAGCAATATCATATCGTGACTGCCCCAAAAATCGTAATTTTTCAGCAAAAAGTGCAATATCTGCAACAAGTCCCCAACCTAAAATATTAATAGAATATTCTACTAAACTATTAAACTGCAATGCCATAACATCAATATGTTTAACTTTATAATTAATGATTGGCTCTAATGCTTCAATGGGATCTAAAAAATCTAAATCATGTAAAACAGAATTTCCAGTCCCTCCAGGTAAAAATCCAAATATTGGTAAATAACCATCTTTTCTTGATAATATTCCATTTAATATTTCATTGATTGTACCATCTCCACCTAATATTAAAATACTATTATATAATATAGAATCCATAGTATGGACATAATCTTTGGCATGCCCAGGATGCTGAGTATACATAATATTAAATGTAATATTATGTTGATCTAATTTATTGCTTATAGTTTGCCCTATAGCATGATTATCTTTTATACCACTTATAGGATTAATAATAAATAAAATTTTATTTTTTATTGGCATAATCTTTTAATGTTAATTCCATAATACCATGTTTCATTTTTACTTGAATTTTTACCGGAATATGCTGATTATCAGCTGTAAACCAAATTTTCATTTCTCCCTGATGTTTTAGTAAGGGCCCTGGTCCTCTAGTTCGAGGTACAACTACAAAGCAGTCTGTATTAATATAAGAAGTACGTAATGATTCAATTTTTTCTATATATAAATCAATATTGCGCAATTTATTTTTATTATATGTAGTAAAACTATATTGTTCTCCAATCTGAATATCAAATTGTCTTAAATAATAGACTATACTAAAAGGATCATATACTAAATTTTCAATTGGAATAATCAGATTATCTACATAGGTATCATATTTAATATCTTTTGTATTTTGATAGGAAATATGCTTTAAATGATAATCTACTGTAGCGTTATATGAATCAATATATTTACCTTGTTGTAATTTTTGAGTAGTTGCAAGGAGTGAAAAATCTATATCATTTACTATAACTGTCGAGAAGTGACGTAGTTTATATATCAAATCAATAAACTTATTAGTTGATGCATTAATTTTTAATATTGTTTGATCGTGCTCTTCTTTTAAAATTTCAATTTTTGTATTACCAACTCGTAAATTTCTAAATTTTGTATGATAAGTAAATTCTTCTAATGTGATAGCAAATAACTGGCTTAATAATAAAAAGAATAAAATATTGTATAATTTCATGATAAAATATGATGTAAAATAGTTTCTGAACTACGCTTATTAAATAAATTGCAACTTTTATTAATATTTTGTGACAATAAAAAATTATTCATATCATAATCATTAGATATAATGCTCGAATAATGATTATTAATTAAAAATTTTGCTTCATCTAACATTTCTATATTAGGTCCATGCCCTATACTACAATTATAAATTGCTGGCTCTATAACAGAGTGTACTCCTCTAGAAAATCCCCCTCCAATATAAGCCTTATTAGCATACCTATATACATCTGCTAATAGCCCTATGCTATCGATAATGACTACATGATGTTGTGATGAATATTCAGAATATTTACAATATTTAAAAGATAAATCATTTAATTTTTTAGTTAGCCTATTAATGGTATTACTATCAATTTCATGTGGTACAAAAATTAAACGATTTTTTTTATTAATTAAATCTTTTGTACCCAGAGGATAAAGCAATTTTAAAGATTCAAAGATGATTGGCTCATCCTGCAAATCAATGCTCCCAAAAATTGTTGTATAATTATTTGACGCTAGGTTAGATAATAAATAATTATTTTCCCCTTTATCTTTTCTATATTGGACTTGATCAAATCGAGAATCATCACATATCATAATATTAGCTTTCAGTATATCTAATTCAGATAAATTATTTGCAATTTCTTTTGAAGGCACTATAATTTTTTTAAATTTTCTAAAAATATATTTTGAGAGAGGTTTGCAGTACCATTTTAACCAAATAGAATTTTTATGAATATTGGCATTAATATAATAAATAGAAATATTTAATATCCTTGCAATGACGATATGCCCTGGCCAAACATCATGCCTTGTAATAATATATCTTTGAGGTTTTAGAGATATAAAAAAATATAAAGATAACCATGGTAAATCAAATGGATGGTAGCAAGAAATATCAAATAGTGAAGCTTTTTTTTCTTGATTATAAATAGTTGGAGATGTAAAAGACTGAATAATAAAATATTTATTTCTATTTATTAATCGTAATAAGGGTTTTAATTGTTCATACTCTCCTGCTGATGCCGCATGAAATAGTAAAATTTTCTTTTTATTATTAGCATTATGAAGAGATTGTTTGATAATATTTATTCTCTTGTAAAAAGCACAATAATTTCTCCTAATCTTAAATTGAAATAGAGATGAAAAGAGAATAAGTATCCATAATATTGGAGAAAATAAAAAATATATTATATAGAGAAGCATTAATATGCAGGATGAATATTATTAGCCTTAAAAATTAAATCCGTTAAATCTCTAAATGCTCCATCTCCTCCTTT
>CAYVTK010000147.1:0-3588 GCA_964454465.1 uncultured bacterium
ATAATGAATTTAAAATTCCAGATCCTTTTGTATCTGTTAAAAATTCACTTCTAAAGCCAATCATTCCTCTTGATGGAACCTTAAACTCTAATGTGACTCTTCCAAATCCATTATTCTGCAAATTTTTCATTGCCCCTTTTCTTTTAGAAAGCTTTTCTGTTACAATACCTGTATGATCCTCTTCAATATCTAAAAAAATAGATTCTACAGGTTCTAATTTTACTCCATTTTCTTCCTTTGTAATAACACGGGGTTTAGATACCATAAATTCATAACCTTCTCTTCTCATGGTTTCAATAAGAATTGCCATCTGAAGTTCTCCACGACCACAAACTTCAAAAACATCTGTCTCACTGGTCATATTTACTTTTAATGATACATTGCTTAATGTCTCTCTATGTAATCGCTCGCTAACATTTCTAGATGTCAAAAATTTACCTTCCCTACCTGCAAATGGGCTATTATTTACATGAAAAAACATAGAAACAGTAGGTTCATCTACAACAATTCTATCAAGAGGAATAGGATTTTCATTATCAGATAGCGTATCTCCAATTTGAATATTTTCAATACCAGCTATAGCAATGATATCTCCAGCTTCTAAACTATCAACTTTAATTTTTTTTAGTCCTTGGAAAGTATAACAGGCCGATAATTTTTGATTTGCTTTAATTTCATCTGAACCACATAAACTATACTGTTTATTTCGATGAATAGAACCATTGTTTAAACGTCCTATAGCTATCTGCCCCACATAGGAATCATAATCAATACTAGTAACTAGAAACTGCGTAGTAAAATCATCCTCTGCTTCTGGGCCAGAAAATGTTTCAATCACAAGGTCAAAAAGAGGAGTTAAATCTTTAGAATCATCGTCTAAATCATTATGAGCTATTCCATCTTTAGCATTTGTATATATTACAGGAAATTCAATCTGCTGATCATTCGCATCTAAATCAATAAATAAATCATACACCTCGTCAAGCACTTCTTTAATACGCGCATCAGCCCTATCAATTTTGTTTATCACAAGAATTACAGGTAGATTTTTATTTAATGCTTTTTGTAGTACAAATCTAGTTTGAGGTAAGGGACCTTCACTCGAGTCTACTAAAAGCAATACTCCATCAACAAGATTCAAACTCCTTTCTACCTCTCCTCCAAAGTCCGCATGGCCTGGAGTATCTACAATATTAATTTTAATATCCTTATATAAAATTGCTGTGTTCTTTGCAGAAATAGTAATACCGCGCTCTTTTTCTAAATCCATAGAGTCCATCACTCTATCAGATATAGTTTCATGTAGTTTAAAAGTTCCGCTTTGCTTTAATAGGCCATCTACCAGTGTTGTTTTACCATGGTCCACATGTGCAATAATTGCAATATTTCGAAAATTATCTTTTATCATACCCTTAATTTAGCAAACAAAAAAACCTCTATAAAAGAGGCTTAAATTATTTATTGTAAATTTAAAATTAATTCTATTGATCTAAAATAGTATTGATTAGCTCAATAACATCAACAATATCAATGACACCATTTCCATTAACATCTGCATACATATATTCACATGAACCATCATCTGCATTAGCAGATACATCAAAATTTAATGCATGTTCATAAGTGCAACCAAAATTTATAAATGAAGAATACTGACATTCAGAATCATCTCCATCTCCTAATATATCAGCTATTGGATTATAATTAAATGCAATAGGATCTGTACAATTAGATCCAGACATACAATGATCCCCCATCCAATAGCAATTTTCACTAGCCATACAATCTAGCTGATTATCAAAATCCATACACCCATCATTTGATTCCATACAATGGTCTCCCATCCACATACAGCCAGCTACCGCCATACAATCTAACTGATTTTCTATATCATCACATAAATCACATTCATCTCCATAATTGCAGGATCCATTATCATAAACTGATCCTATATCATAATTACATGCATTAAAATCTGTACATCCATACATAGCATCAATCAGAATTGGAATATAAGTATATTGAAAGTCATATAAATTTGGCATATCAAAAAGATATCTAACAACCATATTGTGATCAATCAATGCATACGCTGAATAGGTTGACCCTGCAAACATATTCCAAATATGATGGTCAGGATCAGTATTTAGAATTAGAGGATTGTTATCATAATCTCCAAGCTCAGTATACAAACCTGCCCATTCACTACAAGAATATAAATCTGCATCATTGGAACTATAATCAAGACTAACTAAAAACTGAACATCCTGATGCTCTTCTAAAACTTCAATTAACTGATCCATCAAACTGACGTAATCATAACACGCAGGTCACCATGTTGCATTCATACTAATAAGGGTAATTTTTCCATTTAAATCAGAAAAAGAAAAAGAGCCTCCAGTATCGTAACCATCAGATCCATTACATACAGGAAACAGCATATTTTGGTCTTCAATAGAAAGAGTATCACCAGGGCTATAAATAGATCTATTATTTATTGAAGAATCTTCAAGTAAACAATTTATCTCTTGAGAAAATAAAGTTGTAATAAATAGGATAGAAATAAGGGTGCCCATAACTATAGGACCTATTAACTTAAAATCATATTAACAAGCTGTATGATATCTAGAACATTAACAGTGCCATCAGCATTGATATCTGCAACACCATCTGTTTGACCAGTAAGTATCATATTAACTAATAGAATTATATCCTGTATGTTTACTACAGCGTCATCATTAATATCACCTAGGACAGACTGTTGATAATGTTCTTCTAAAATACCTCTTATATAATTTTTTTGAGAATTACCTAGACTATTTAATGTAATATAGCCAAGGAATTCACCATCATATCCAACAATGACTAATTGCTTATGTTGGCCATAAGGAGAAAATTGTGCCCTAATAGGTAAGAGTGGATATTGATCCATCACAAGCGGAAGATCTGAATTAGCTGTAAAGTTATTATTAAAATTGCTAATATTTGATTGACCTACGGCAATGATAACGATATTTTCATATCCATCATCATTTCTTAACTCTTCTTGAAAATTGGACAACTGCCCAAATGTTCCTGTTCAGCCTGCTCAGCCTTGGGAAGAAAAATAATGTAATGTAATATAATCTGAATATTCAGGATTCCAGACATCTAGACCATATGTAGGTGATGTTGAATTATAATCCTGAAGAGAATATTCATATTCATCACTAAATATGAAACCTGAAACTAATAATATAAATAAAAACTTTTTCATAACACCCTAATCTAAAGAATATATATGATGAATTAAAATAAAATTTTATATCAAAATGTAATAAGAAGTTATTTATTACTTGCATAATAATATATACTATTATTAATATTATATAATGAGAATGATTCTCATTATTAATCTTAAAACTAATCGGAGCTTAAAGAATAATGAAAAAAATACTATTATTAATAATCAGCTTATTTTTTTCTGCGTCTTTTGCAGATGAATTTGTTGAATCATCAACTACTCTAGGTGGTTATGGCGAATTACATTATGATATGGAAGCAAATGATGGTGATGGATCGCTTGATTTTCATCGTTTTATACTTTTT
>CAYVTK010000148.1:0-3587 GCA_964454465.1 uncultured bacterium
GTTGTTTCAACTCCATCTAAAAGTCTTATATCTGAATAATAAGAGTCTACATTAACAAGAGAATTATTAGGAAGCGAGGCGAATTCATACTCTGATTGCTCATTCCATAGAATAGAATTTGCAATAACAACATTAGAATTATCAATCAATCCAAATGAGAAAGCCCCCTGATTTTCTACAATTGTAGATTGTGTAATACTCATACTGATATTGTCTATGACAAGGCCTAGAGGCTCTCCAAGGCTGATTGCAGATCCATATTCACCAGTATTATTATAAATCAAAACATGATCTATCAGGATATTCCCTGATAGAGCTCCTATTGCTGCACCTATATTTGCAGAGTTGTTATAAATCTCTGAATTTGATAGTGTTAGCTCAAGAGGGGTATCTGAGAAATTAAAACCACAGAGTATCCCCGCGCCACCATTAAGTTGGTACATATTAAGGCCAACAAAGTTATCTCTGATAATACAATTGTTAATCGATGTTACACCTCCATTAATTGCGATGCCACCACCACCTAAAGCATCTATATCTGGGATATTATTATTCTCTATGATAATATTTTCTAAAGTGCTGTAAGAATCAACAAGTCCAATTCCGGCACCGAAGTTTTTTGCAATATTGCTTTGTATGATTAAATTACTTAAAGTAACACTTGAATTAATAACTGCAACTCCACCTGATTTAATATAGTTATGCATCATATCATTGAAAGCTTGAGGGTCTGCTGCTACGCTTATAAAATATTCAAAATTAACACCTTTTCCATAACCATTTTGCAATGTAAAGCCATCTAAAACAGCTTGATTAGATGTAACATTTGCAATCGTTACAACTGATTCATCAGGCTCATAAACACCACCACCACCATCATTCTCTGTATTAGCTATGATAAAAGTAGATTCAGGGCCATCTGTACTAATAATAGCAATATCTTTACCTGTAAAGTCTATATCCTCATAATATGTCCCAGGCTGTACTAGAACCGTATCTTGGCTTGATGCAAAAAATATAGCATACTGGATTTTTTCATATTCCCCGGGGACATTAAATATGCGATCTGAATAAATACAGCTATTATCAAAGATAGTGGCTTCAGGGTCATAGTTCTCCGCATTAACATCAAAACATCCAGCATTGCATGTTTCCTCATCATTATCAGGATTATCATCACATACATAACAATCATCAATATAAGCATCACCAAAACATTCTCCTGCGCAATCCATATCTTCATTATTTCCAAAGCAGACTCCACAATCATCCATATTCTGATTAGCATCTAATTCTGTATTGCCTCCGTAACATACACCACACGCATCACAAGTAGCAGTTCCATATAAATCTGTATTACAATCATATATTAAAGTTTCTTCATTAATAATTAGATTAAGATTAGGGTTATTCTCATCAAGAACGATTGATTCATTAATAGTTTCAATCTCTAGATGCATAAGGTTGTAATCACTAGATAGGTAGAATAAATCAATAATTTGATCTAAAACAACAGAATAGCCATCATCTCCACTTGTTGTAAGTGTTAAATATTGTAAGTCATTGGGGAAAAAATCCTCTGGTAGCTCAATAGCAGTTCTATTAACCCCATTACCATAATTAAATATAATCTCAGCATCATTATGATTATTAGAATACTGGTAACAATCATTATATAAATTAGTTGATATCTGCGTTGAAATATTCACTCCTGATTGAGATCCTTCGTATTCCATATAAAGATAATTTCTAACATCGCTCATTTCCCAATGTGTTGGATCTTGCTGATTTTCATACTTATCTTCATTCATAAGCTCTTGTCCCATGATTTTATAGGACCATGGATTTTGATCCATAAGATATTCTCTTGTATGACCTGAAGTTAGTGTGTTGATCGATGATAAAAAGAAAAGATAATCAGATACTCCAGTATCAGAAAAATTGCAATTTGCTGTAGCATTTATAAGATAGGGATGTGTCCCAAGCTTCTCCCCATTAAATGTTGTAGTTATGTGTCCTGCACCTTGAAAGACTTCATTGACAATTTCATCTGTGCTATTTAATGAAACTTGATATATCCATTCAATATCTGTAGTTCTTCCCCAGCTAAGCATCATATCAGATAGCCCTATTCCAACTCTGCTGTCTTCATTACTAAAAATAATTCCATATGTAATTGTTTTAATTGTGTTATCATAGGATATTTCATAGTACATCAATAGAGGGATATCTGTATAATTACTTTCATTCCATGCAAAAATATTTCTTCCATATAGTATGGGAGAATATTTAAATACATCAGAATCTACATCCACTAGAAATGCATTTGTGAAATCTACACTTTCAATATGTATATTTGATGCACCTATACTTGACTTTTCGTAGTCAAAATAAAAGTCAATTTCATATTCTCCTGCATCTAAATAACCAATAGCCTGCTGATAATAATGATAATTTTCACCATTATAAATCACAATATCTTGATTGTAAATACCATTGATAAGTACAGTGAGTATGGCAGATTCATTATTTTCCTCTTCCCATGATGTGTCTGATGATAGCATAATATTCATTAGATATTCTCCATCAGAGTTTAATGAAACTATATGTGAATATGTTTCGTTTTGTTCAAGATTTACAGGAATTTGAGAAAACAAAAAATTCACAAAAATCAATCCAAAATATATAAAGTGATAAGTTCTCATTATTCAAAATACAATTATTTTTAATTATTATAATTTAAAGCATTGAAATAATATATTTCTATTTATAAATTGGAGTAAGGAAATTCCTCCCTAAAATTTAAATTTTAAAGGATATTGATGGAAGATGTAAAACTAAGTATAGATCAGTATTCAATTAATATTACCAAAGGTATTATTATGGATACTGTACGCAATGCAGATTCTGGACATACGGGTGGCCCATTATCTTCCTTAGACTTCGCTTATATTTTATTTAAAGAATTTTTAAAATTTGATCCTGATGATCCTAATTGGGAAAATAGAGATAGATTTGTATTGTCAATAGGTCATGAATCTGCTCTGCTCTATGCGATCCTATCTTTAGTAGGCTGGCTTGATATAGAAGAACTTAAGAATTTTAGACAGTTAGGCTCCAGAACGCCAGGACATCCAGAAAAAGGTCTTACTCCAGGGGTAGAAGCAACAACAGGGCCTCTTGGACAAGGAGTCGGTAATGCTGTTGGAATGGCAATAGCTGAGCGAATATTAGCATCTAAATTTACCGATGATGTTGTAAATCATTTTACGTATGTTCTGCATGGTGATGGTGATATACAAGAGCCCGTAGCACAAGGATCTATTGCAATTGCAGGTCACTTTGGACTAGGGAAGCTCATTGCTTTTTATGATGCAAATGATGCCCAAATTTCTGGTAAGGTTTCAAGATCTGACTCTACAGATTATACAATGATGTATAAATCGCATGGTTGGCATGTGCAGGAAATTGATGGACACGATCATGATGCTATTAGGTCTGCGATACGTATTGCACAGATGGAAATTGAAAAGCCCTCTGTTATTATTGGAAAAACAATCATGGCTAAAGGATGTGCAAATGTTGAA
>CAYVTK010000149.1:0-3566 GCA_964454465.1 uncultured bacterium
TTTAATATTTCAAAATGTTCTATAGTTTGAGGCATAATTCCATCATCTGCAGCAATAACCAATAATGCATAATCTATAGAATTAACACCTGCAACCATATTTTTTATAAATCGTTCATGTCCTGGGACATCAATCAATGTAATACCTTTATCCAGGAAGGCAAAACCAATATTAATAGTCATGCCTCGTAATGCTTCCTCTTTAGATGTATCAGTATTTTTTCCTGTTAATGCTTCAACTAGAGATGTTTTTCCATGGTCTATATGGCCTGACAAACCAATAATATGTTGTTTTATACCAGACAATTCTGCAGTGAGTTTATTAAATCATTTATTTGATTTGATGGGATAGCTTTAAAATCAATATAAAATTTATTTCCTTTAATATATCCTATAGTTGGTATCAAAAAATTTCTAAATTTTTTCGATATACTGCTAGGTTTAATATTTTTATTATTAAATACAAGTGCAATACTATCTATATTCTCTATAGGTAAAGAACCACTACCTGCCTGAACATTTGAATTTACTATTTGAATATTATATTTTTTAATTATTTTAGGGTTTATAGCATTTATTACTTTTAATGCTAATTTTTTATTTTTTTTTCTATCTCTAGTTAATAACTCAAATGCCAAATTCCTTGATTCAACATTATTATAATCTAAATAAGTTCTTAGAGTTGATTCCATTGCACTTATTGTGAATTTATCACAACGTAATGCACGATAGATTGAATTAGAGTGTATTTTTCTAATCATATTTTTCTTACCACAAATAATTCCTGATTGAGGTCCACCAATAAGTTTATCTCCGCTAAAAGAAATAATATCAACTCCCATTTTAATATACTCTTGAACCATTTTTTCTTTAGGAAGTCCTTGTTTTTCATAATCAATCATAGCACCACTCCCTAAATCTATATAAATTGGAATTTTTTTTGTTTTACCAAGGTGAATAAGATCTTTAATATCTACAGACTCTGTAAATCCAACAACTTTATAATTACTTGTATGCGCTATCATTATCAATCCTGTATCATTGTTAATTGCATTCTTAAAATCCTTAAGATGTGTTTTATTAGTAGTCCCAATTTCTATCATCTTACAATTTGCTTTATTAATAATATCAGGGATTCTAAAAGAACCACCTATTTCTACTAACTCCCCTCTACTAATTATTACTTCTTTACTAGAAGCTAAAGAATTAAGTGTTAAAAAGACTGCAGCTGCATTATTATTGACAATTATGGATGATTCTGAATCTGTCATTGAATTAATAAGATAGGATATATGGTTATTTCGTTCTCCTCTTGAATTATTAGACACATTGAACTCTAAATTGCTATAAGGATAAATATTTTTGATTGTATCATTTAAAATCTTTTTACTTATAGGAGATCGGCCTAAACCTGTATGAAGAACAATGCCTGTTCCATTTATAACAGATTTCAAACTACTACTTGAATAATGATTGATTTGATTGAAAATTCTTCTATATAAATGCTCTTTAATGTTCTTGATTATAGAGCCCTCTATGATTTCAGATTTTATATGTTTTATTTCATCTTTTACAATTTTTTTTAATAAAGAATAATGAAATGATATATTATGATTTTTATAACAATCTAAAATAATTAAATCAACAGAAGGAATATTTTTGAGAACCTCACGGGTATTAGATCTGATATTTTTCATAATAGATATTCCATATTAATTCAAAAGTTCCTTCTCATTAATATCATCTATTTGGTCTTTATTAATCATTTCATTTGCATATTTAAGATATAATTTTTTTGTAATAAATAAATGAAATAAATCTTTATCTATTTCACCATCATTTACCATACCCTTTAGAATAAATAATGCCTTTGAAAGCTTATATCCTTCTTTATAAGGACGGTCAGGTGCAGTTAAACCTTCAAAAACATCTGCTATTGCAATAATTCTAGCCTGTACAGGCAATGTATCCCCTGAATATCCATTAGGATACCCGCTACCATCAATTTTTTCATGATGACATCCAGCATAAAATGGCACTTGTTTTAAATGGTCTGGATATGGCAATTTATTCAATAAATCATATGTAAGCACAACATGTTTTTGCATTATTTTTAAATCTTTTTTAGATAATGTTCCTCTTGATATTGTTAGATTTTCTATCTCATCTTCTGTTAATAAAGGCGTATGAGTATTATTAATCATAATTTTTCTTTCGCCTATTTCTTTAACTCTACTCATTAAATCATCTGACATAAATTCCCCACCAATATTAGTTTTGTCTAAGAAAATCATATCATCTTTAATTTTTTCTATCTCAGATTGAATCAAATTTTGATCTAAATCATTTTCCTTAATTTTATTTTTATAATAGCTTAACTCTACATCTCTCTTTAAAATTTCAAATTTTAATTTTATTTGTTCAATCTTATCATACAACCCTTCTAGTTTTGTTGCTTTATTCATAATATGTTCTGGGGTAGCGACTTTCCCAAAATCATGCAACCATCCAGAAACATAAAGTTCATCTAGTTCATCCTCAGAGAATAAAAAATCTTTAAATAAACCAGTCTTGTCAGAATTAATTTCATTAGCAATCATCATAGTTAAAACAGGTACTCTATTACAATGACCACCTGTTACTTGATCTTTGTTTTCTAAGGCCTCAGAAACAAGTTTTATAAAAGATCTAAATAATTGCTTTTGTTCCTCAATTAATAACTGATTTGTCAAAGCAACTGATGCCTGAGAACTCAAGGCTTCAATTAAATCAACTAAATCTTCTGAAAAAGAAATAATTTCATTATCTTTTTGCGCATTGATTAACTGCATAATCCCAATTACTTTATCTTTATGATTTTTTAAAGGGACTGTTAAAAATGACTTAGAACGATAATTATATTTTTTATCAAAGTTCTTAGTTCCAGAGAAATCATATTCTTTATCCTCATATGCATCATCAATATTAATTGTTCTTCCTTCAAGGGCACATACTGCAGCTACATTATGGATATTTTCTTTGCCATCATCATTATATATTTTTACAGGATAATAATTTTCAGGAACAGGTTCTGCAGAACCTCCAAATTTTATATTTAAACTTTCTGTATGCATAATCTCAAAATTTAATTTTTTACCCTCATTTATGACTAAATATATCGTTCCTCCATCTGAATTTGAAATCACCTTAGCCTCAATTAATATTTTTTCAAGAAGAATATCAATATTTTTTTCTCTAGATAAAGCTCGTCCAATATCTATTAATTTTTTAAGATTATTGTCTGTGTTTTTCATTTTATAAAAAAAGCTCCCATGATAAAATTATAATATGAGAGCTTTTTAAGTTTTTTTTATTTAATTAACTTAGAATCGTTTTAACTTTCGCCGCTTTTCCTGATTTATTTCTTAAATAATATAATTTTGCTCTTCTGACTTTTCCTCTTTTATCAACCTTAATGCTATCTAGATTAGGAGAATGAAATGGAAATATTCTTTCTACACCAACACCATTTGATATTTTTCTTACTGTAAATGTTTTACTAGTTCCCGCACCAGAAGATATTGCAAT
>CAYVTK010000150.1:0-3534 GCA_964454465.1 uncultured bacterium
CTCCAGAGGCATACATTGAAAACATGTCTAAATATTCATCTCCATTTCTTTGATCCACTAAATAAGAACCATGACTTTTGCTTAAATCAATTATAGGCTCAAAGCCATCAGCAAGAATGTTTTTGGCTAATTTTTTTCTAACATTATTAGGATTAATACTCATTTAAAATTCCTTTTTATTAGTTTAAATATCAAACTTAATACCTTGTGCTAAAGGTAATTCACTGCTCCAATTTATTGTATTTGTTTGTCTTCGCATATAAGCTTTCCAAGCATCAGATCCAGACTCTCTTCCACCTCCTGTTTCCTTTTCACCTCCAAATGCACCTCCAATTTCAGCTCCAGATGTCCCAATGTTCACATTTGCGATTCCGCAATCGCTCCCTTTGTGTGATAAAAATTTCTCTGAACTCATAACAGCATTTGTAAATATAGATGAAGATAGTCCTTGCGGAACTGAGTTGTGAATATCTAAAGCTTCATTCAAAGTATTATATTTCATAACATATAGAATAGGTGCAAAAGTTTCTTCCTGCACAATATTGAAATGATTTTTAGCTTCAACTATTGCGGGTTCTACAAAACAACCTTCAGTATCAATAACATTACCTCCATACAATATTCTTCCACCCTCTTCTTTAGCCTTAATTAGGGCATTAGTAAAGTCATCAATTGCATTTTGATCAATTAATGGGCCCATTAATGTATTAGAATTAAGAGGATTACCTATCTTGACTTGTTTATAAGCATTAATTATTTTTTCTATCAATAAATCATATACAGATTCATGAATAATAAGTCTTCTTGTTGAAGTACATCTCTGGCCAGCCGTACCTACAGAACCAAATACAACAGCTGGCACAACTAAATCCATATTAGCGGTTTCATCAATAATAATAGCATTATTCCCACCTAATTCTAAAATAACTTTTCCAAGTCTTTCTCCAACTACTCCACCTATACGCTTACCCATTCTTGTTGAACCCGTAGCTGAAATAAGAGGAACCCTTTTATCATTAATTAATTTTTCACCTATAATAGAACCACTACCTATAATGAGGTTAAAGATTCCTTTATAACCATTTTTTTCAAGAACTTCATTGCATATATTTTGAATGGCAATAGCACATAATGTCGTTTTAGAAGAAGGTTTCCAAATTGATATATCACCACAAACAGCAGCAATAAAGGCATTCCAAGCCCATACTGCTACTGGAAAGTTAAAAGCTGAAATTATACCAACATTTCCCAGTGGATGCCATTGTTCATACATCCTATGTTCAAATCTTTCAGAATGCATTGTCAATCCATATAACTGTCTTGATAAACCAACAGCAAAATCAGCGATATCAATCATTTCTTGAACTTCTCCATCACCTTCAGCCTTTATTTTACCCATTTCCAAGGATACTAAACTTCCTAATAAATCTTTTTTATCTCTAAGCTCATTAGCCATTTCTAAAATTAACTGTCCTCGAATAGGAGCAGGAACCATCCTCCACTTTTCAAAAGCCTGTGATGATTCTTTAATAACTAATTCATAATCATTTTCATTACACTTATTAACCTTTGCCAGCAGTTTATTATCTGTTGGGTTAATAGATTCAATAATTCCTGAATCATTTGATTTTATCCACTGATCACCACCAATACAAGCACCGTAATTAATTTCACTAATCCCTAATTTTTCTAATATATTATTCATTTATTTCCTCTTAATTAATTTTTTCATTTTTATTATCTTGAAATGACCATATTCCCAATAAAATTATCATGGAAATTAAAATTATCGGGGTTGCATAATTATATTGATGAGATGAGTAATTAATAAGATCTTCAAATCTTCCTATTAATAAAGATATTCTACCCATAACAGCAAACCCAAATGATGCTCCAAATTTAATCATCAAAAAATAGATACCGATTTTACTAATAGTTCCAATGGCCCCTTTATGTTCTTTTGAAAAGAAAAAATAAACTAAAGCACATATAACACCTATAAGTATTAGAATATGATTAAATATTTCTCCACCGCTTTTACTAAAATCAATTGCTGAATTTTGAATTTGCATTAAAATATTAGAATTAATATATACATAAAATTTTAAGCCTGCAGCCATTCCAACAATAAATGCAATTGGAAATCTAGCCAACCAACTTAAAGATGGAATTAGTCTAAATAACATAAATATACCTAAAATTAATGGTATGATGTAACTTGGAGAAAATTCAAATCCAGCATCTACATAGCTAGGGAATAACCTTCCAAATAGATTAGGCCATATTTGATCCCACCAAGTAAGAGCAAAGATATATCCTGCTGAAACACCCACAAAAATATGTTCTGCTATTTTATAAAAGGGATTATCTCCGTATAAATAACTTAAAATACATAAAGTCATCAATACCAATAGCCAAACACCAATTATATCCAAATTAAGTATCATTAAAACGATTAACCTCTTCTTCTTTCATAATAATAAGATAGATTTCCCAAAATAATAAAGATAACCATCAAAAGATGAGCAACGGATTGTGCAGACATCCTCGCAAATGCTTTCCCTTTAGATATAGTAGCATTTTGATTAATATATTTATTATTATTTTGCAACTCATTACTCAAATATTCATAAACCATTTTCTCATATTCAGCAGCACCTGGCATTCCAGCTAAAATTCCTTTAAGTTGTCCAGATTCAACATATGGAATTGCATCTGTAACCATAATAGAAGTACAACCTGATGATAAAGGCACTTTTTTTGGATCACATGCATACTGTACCCATTCAGAATTTCCTGGAACTCCTGCTGAAAAGTCAAATACAAAATCAAAATCTTCTACAGTATATACTCCTTCCATGATTTGTAGTTGTTCAATTGGAACTTTATTATAATCCTGCTTATAGATTCCTCTAAAATCATCAGCAATCTGTTTTATAACAACCATTCCTCCTACTTTATACTCAAACATAACATAATCTTTTCCATCTTTAATATTAAATAAGTCAGAAGCAATAATTTCATCCATAGCTAATTTTGCCATAATAGGACCTTCAGGCCATAAAGACACAATATATACTTTAATCCCTTTTGAAAATAAATGCTTCAAAATAGCAACTGCCATAGGATGAACTTCAGGCTTAGTGCTAGCACCATATTCAAAGGATAATAGCACTTTATCCCCCTCTTGAAGTTCTGATATAGAATCATAGACTATTTGTGTATTATTATCAATTTTTATTGGTAATTCTATCCAATCAGGCTTAATGAGTGGAATTAAAACAGATAACCCTATTAATAAAAATATTATTCTTCGATCTATTCTACCTAGTATAGTAAGAATTTTTTTCAATTAATCTCCTAAGATAGAGCGTTCTCTACCTGTAATTATTCTAAATGATTGTGCGACAATGCCTAAAGCAATACCAATCATTATTGCTCTAGAACCTGCAGTTGCAGGCACTGCCATAATCCATTCTTGTATTGATGGAATTGATAAAAATAATGGAACAGATGTATTCCATTTTAGCTGAA
>CAYVTK010000151.1:0-3507 GCA_964454465.1 uncultured bacterium
GCTTGACTACGGATCAAGAGGTTGTGGGTTCAAATCCTACCGGGTGTACAAAAAAAATGAAAATTTATTCTTTAAAATATAGACAAGTTATTAAAAAAGATATAAATACAGTATTTTCTTTTTTTTCAAATCCTGAGAACCTAAAAAGAATTACACCTAAAAAATTAAATTTTAAAATTCTTACACCAATTCCAATTAAAATGAAAGAAGGTCAATTGATTGAGTATACTATTCGTATTCTCGGAAAAAAGATTAGATGGACAACTTTAATTACTGAATACATTCCTAATAAAATGTTCATTGATCAGCAGTTATCAGGTCCATATTCAATGTGGCATCATAAACATGAATTTAATATTATAGATGGTAGTGTAGAGGTAGTTGATACAATAAATTATATAGTTCCGTTTGGATTTATAGGTAAGGTTGTTAATTTCTTCTTTATTAAGAATGATTTAAATAAAATTTTTACTTATAGGTACAAAATAATTGATGATTTTTTTAAAGGAGAAAAAAATAAATGAAAGTTGGAATATTTGGTGGAAGTGGTTTTGTAGGTAATTATATAATACGAGAATTAATTAATACTGGATATCAAGTTAATGTACTTGTAAGAGAAGGCAGTGAAGATAAGCTTGAGCTTAAAAATAAATGTAATATATTTTCAGGAACAATTAATGATTTAGAAATAGTAGAGAAAATCATTAAAAATTCAGATGTTATTATATATAATATTGGAATTATTAGAGAATTTAAAAAAGAAAATATATCATTTAATAATCTTCACTATGAAGGTGCAAAATTAACGATTGATTTAGCAAAAAAATATAATATTAATCGATATATTATGATGTCAGCTAATGGTACTTGTCCAAATGGAACAGAATATCAAACAAGTAAATATAAAGCAGAAGTTTATCTTAAAAATAATATTAGAGATTGGACGATTATTTCTCCATCACTTATTTTTGGTGATTCTAATGGGAAAAAAGAGTTTTGTAGTGAATTGAAAAAAAATATGCTTTCACTTCCATTGCCTGCACCTGCTTTTTTCCCTGGAATAAATTTTATATCAGCAGGTAAATTTAAAATGAGTCCAATTCATGTTATAGATGTTGCAAAAATATTTGTAAAATGCATTGAAGATAGTTATGCATTTAAAAAGTCCTTTAAACTAGGAGGAGAGGATTATAATTGGAAGGAAATTATTAAGACTATATCTTCTTCTTATGGAAAAAATAAATTGATTGTACCTGTACCTGCCCTGAAAATCCAACTGCTAGCATTCTTTTTAGATCGTTTTAAATGGTTCCCCATTTCACGAGAACAAATTGGAATGTTACTAGAGGGTAATACATGTGATAGTAATTATATTTTTAAGAGATATAATATTTCTCCTATTGAATTTGATAGTAAACAATTAGCTTATTTAAATAATGGATAAAACCAAGTTTAATATACTTAATATAGTGATGTTTTATATATATTGGTATTTGTGCTTATTAGGGCCATCTAACGAAAATTATTATTTAGGTCCAATAATAGCTCTGCTATATTTTTGCTTTCATTTTTTATATATAGATAATAAAATAAATGATTTTAAGATATTTGTTCTATGTGGAGTGGTAGGTTTGCTTTTTGAATCAATATTACACTATACTGGATTCATAATTTATAAAGGTATTCTGATAAATTATTTTAATATCATTCCTTTTTGGGTACTTATTCTTTGGCTTGGTTTCGGATTAACTTTATTGCATAGTTTTAAATGGTTTTTAAATCATCATGTGATATCATCAATTATAGGAGGACTCGTTACGCCTGTAATTTATCTGTCAGCTCACAAAATCAATTCTATTACATTAACTTGTAGTTTAAGTTATAGCTATATGATTTTAGCAGTTTCATGGACAGTTATACTTTATTTCATTAATATTATAGTGAATAAATATGTACTTAGTTAGTATCCTTTTTTATTTTTTTAGTTTTTTATTTTGTATCTCTAATAATGAAATTTTGGCCCATATGCAGAGAAATAGCTCATGGGTTTTTTATGATAAGTATGATGATGTTAGTATTTATATGCATGATGACCCTAACCTTCGTATTATTAAGGTAGAAAGAATACTGGATCCTGCCCTTTCTAAAGATAAAATATTTACTACAATACTTAATGTCGAGGAGTATAATAATATCTTAACAGATAAAAGTTTATATTCTGAATTTGTTACAGCTGACTCTGATACTGTTTATGGTTATCAAAAAACAAAAAACTATATTCCTTTTGTAAGAAATAGGCATTTGATTTTTAAACTTTATAAAATAAGTGATAATAGGCTTGAATGGGTTATAATAGATAGAAATAATCCATTATATGATCAATTTAAGCATAGAAGAATTAAAGAGCTTAGGATAGGTGCAGGAAGATGGGAGTTTTTAGAATCAGATAGTAATAATCTATTAATTCATTATCTATATATCGATCCTAATATGAATATTCCTGATTTTATTTTAAATCGTGTAATGAGGAATAGTGCAGAATCAGTTATGGCAGATGTATTAAATTATGTTATTGAAAATAATAAGAAGTAGGAGTTTTTATATGTCGAATTATCTTATCCCTTTATTTGTATTAATACTTATCACTTCTTTGTATTCATTTTTTTGGCGCGATAATCAAATGAAGGATGTAAGTCATCTTTCCAAGTCTATTTATGATTATTCAGCTCAAAGTATAGATGGTGAATCTGTTTCTATCTCTAAATATAAAGGAAAGAAACTTTTAATTGTAAATGTGGCCTCACGTTGCGGATATACTCCTCAATATGAAGAATTGCAATTATTATCAGAACAATATAAAGATGAAATTAAAGTACTTGGTTTTCCTGCAAATGATTTTTTATGGCAAGAGCCTGGAAGTAATGATAAAATTAAACAATTTTGTTCTTCAAAGTACAATGTATCTTTCCCAATGTTTGAAAAAATATCAGTTAAGAAAAGTAAAGAACAGCATCCTATTTATACATGGTTGTCAACCAAAACTTTAAATGGCTGGAATGATCAAGCTCCATCTTGGAATTTTTATAAATATTTATTAGATGAAGATGGTAAACTTATTGAGTATTATTCAGCAAAAGTAAACCCATTAAGTGAATCAATTTTAAAACATTTAAATAGTAAGGTTAAATAATGAAAATATTTTTTTATTTATTAATAATATCTTGTCTCTATCCTACTGCTTTAATTACTGGTAAAGTGACAGATGAAAAAAATGAGCCTATTATTTATGCAAATGTATATTTGAAAGATACATTTGATGGAACTTCTTCTAATGAGAAGGGAGAATTTGAATTTGAAACATATGAAACAGGGTCTCAGATATTAGTAGTTAGTTATGTAGGCTATCAAACTTATAAACAAGAGCATAATATAGATATAGTTCGTACTTTTGAAATTTCTTTAGAGGAATTAATTACACAGGCAAGTGAGGTAGTTATTACTGCAGGT
>CAYVTK010000152.1:0-3501 GCA_964454465.1 uncultured bacterium
AATATTAATTTTAATATACTCTCTGATGAAGAAATATCTAATAAATTAATAGAAATTAAAGGAATAGGTCAGTGGACAATAGATATGTTCTTAATGTTCACTTTATTTAGAACGGATATATTACCTATAGGTGACCTTGGAATTCAAAAAGGTTTCAAAATTTTATATAATCTTGATGAATTACCTACATCTAAATTCATGCTTGATAAATCAAAACCCTGGAGCCCTTATAGAACAATTGCATCTGTTTATATATGGAGACTAGTTGATTCTGAGGACGATAATTGGTAGTTTTATTCTAAAATAATATTGACGATTTGAACGATATCTAACACATCAACGACATCATCATCATTTATATCTGCCATAGAATCGAAATTATCTATACCTAATATTATATTGATTGTCAAAATGACATCTAATATATTCACAATACTATCCTCATTAATATCCCCTAAGATGACTTGATTTGGGCAATAATTTCCATCTGGTGCTAATTGAGGTATTTTAAACTCAGGATTTGTAATTAATCCATACATTATTACATCTATAGATTCAAATAGTTCAGGAGTGCATAATTCCCATTCATTATCTATTCCATTACACGTCTGCTCATCATCTAGAATCCCCATGTGTGATACAATACACCAATATAAATATTCAATAGCCATACAACCATAGTCACATGTCCAATCATCATAGTGATACCATGCTTCTTCTGGATAACTATTTGGAACATTTAAAAATTGTCCTCCTCGTGCAATATCCATAGCATCAGACATTGTTGAAGAATTTGGAAAAATATTAAAATCATTTGAATATAAATAGACATGACCTACATGATTGATAGTATGAAGAATTTCTTCAACTGAAGCATCATCCCCCCAGTGCCCTGGTTGCGATGGGTCAATCTCATTACGAAATAAAACTGCAGAAACACCATTCCCATTATAATTATCTTCAAAAGAGTCCATACATGAATTTCCATCAGAAGTAAAAATTGGCATTAATGCACCGCTATTAGCAAGACGATTTTCAAGTGCTTGATCATCAACAACTCCATCTTCATCATTATCTAATAGTTCTGCTGCAACTGCTGCAGCATGTAGCACTTTATCATCAGATATTCCTGACTGTGCATAAATATCAAAACAATCAAGAACTCTAATATATTTACTAAAGCAGCTTAATGCAGGATTGTTAGGATTAGGATTAGATTCTATATCAAAACAAACTTCATTTTGAGATAATAGAATAACAGGAAATAAAAAAAATAAAATACGCATAGTAAACCTTTGAAATTATTGTGAGCTACTTATCTTATAATTGTATATTAAAAACATCATATATTATTAATAAGAAATATACTATAAAAATACAATATGTTAATGATTAATAAAATTATATCTGCAGTCATTATATTCAATCTGGTATTTTCCCAATATTGGCAACCTTTTCATCCCCAGGATCTTAATAATCATATCAATAGTATTGTTGATTTTGAATCTATAGACAATAATGCAAAATTAAGAGAAATTCAACCTGCAAATAGAAGCAGTTTAACGCATGAAGTTATTGGATATTTGCCTTACTGGGAATATGATCATTATCCAGATCTTGATTATAATTTACTAACACAGTTAAACTTCTTTTCAGCTGAACTTGATGCATATGGAAATGTTATAAATGATCATAATTGGGATAATCTATATATTGTAGAGTATGCTCATGAAAGAGATGTTAAAGTGAAATTATGTGCGACATTATTTGGGCAATCTGAATTAATTACTCTTCTTAGTAATCCTAATAATAGAGAAAATGCAATTAATAATCTTTTAGAGCGTGTTATAAATCAAAATGCGGATGGTATAGATATTGACTTTGAGCTTCTTCCATATAGTCAAAGAGATAATTTAGTGTTATTTATGGAGGAATTATCTATAGCTTTTCATGAAGATATGGAAGACCCCATTATTACTATGGCCACTCCTGCGGTTGATTGGTCTAATGCATGGGATTATCATAGCCTAGCTCAAATCACTGATGGATTATTTATTATGGGTTATAATTACTTTTATAGTGGAAGTAGTACTGCTGGTCCAGTGAGTCCTCTTGGAGATTATTATTATGATTTAGAGTATACAATGCTTGATTATATTGATAAAACTGATAGTCAGTTAGATAAACTTATTCTTGGCCTACCTTACTATGGATATGATTGGCCTGTTGAGGATGAATTGATTAATTCAGAAACTACTGGATATGGTATAGCCAGAATATATTCTGATGCAGAAACAATGTCTGAACAATATGGTTATAATTATTCTGATGACTCTCAATCTGCTTGGTTTAATTACAATAATAGCGCTTGGCATCAATGTTGGTTTGATGATAGTCTAAGCCTATCTACTAAATATGAATATATTAAAAGTCTAGGTATTAAAGGTGTTGGGATTTGGGCTCTTGGGTATGATGATGGACATAATGAGTTATGGGGAGCATTATATGATGAATTCATATCGATAATAATTGGAGACCTTAACTTTGATGAGCAAGTTAATATCTTTGATATCATACTATTGGTTTCTATTATTGTTGAACAGGATACACCATATAATCAAAATGCTGATCTTAATAGTGATGGTGTTATAAATGTTGTAGATATTATTCATATGGTAACAATTGTATTAGAATCAGAATAATAAAAAAATATTTTAACATTATTAATTAACTAATATAAATTATTATATCATGAAATATCAATATTACACATGATTAAATCTTTTTTCCTCCAGTTTGGAAGGACAGGGAAACTTAAAATAACAGCTAAGTTCTTAGTTTCATATTGTTATAGTCAAAATAAAGGAATAAAATAATGAGAAATATTCTCCTATACGGGTGTTTTGTATCTATTTGTATGAGCTGTCAAAGTAATAGTGTTAATAAAAGAGCATTTGAGTTTACTTATACTGTTAACTTAGAATCTTCAGAAGGTAAAAAAATAGAATTATGGGTTCCGATACCTCAAAGCAATGAAGTTCAAATTATATCTGGTTTAAATATAGATTCTCAGGGTTTGAATTATGATATTAAAGAAGAATCAGAGCATAGGAATAAATACCTTTATGTTTATGCTCTAGATGGTACAAAAACAGATAAAAATATAACGGTAAAGTTCAATGTCGTAAGACAAGAGCATCAAAACGTAGCTTATAATAACATTGAATATTCTAAATATCTAAAAGCGTCGAGTATGGTTCCTATAGGTGATCGGTTTACTAAAATTGTTAAAGATAATAATTTAAATAGTGATGATATGCGAGGTTTATATGACTTTGTTTTAAATGGCATGCATTATGGTAAACCAACTGATGATAATACATCTAAAAATTACAAGTATGTACATGGTGGAAAAAACCCTAAGACTGGTCAAGAATGGTTGCCTGACAATATAACTTATGGTCTTAAAAAGAAGACAAGAGATGAATTAGTTAAATCTCA
>CAYVTK010000153.1:0-2322 GCA_964454465.1 uncultured bacterium
ATCTAATTCTTTTATATTTTCCACAATGACATTCCCAATCTTTAACAGGACCAAAAATCTTTTCACAAAAAAGACCATCTTTTTCAGGCTTATAAGATCTATAATTTATAGTTTCAGGCTTTAAAACCTCACCAAATGATCTTTCAAGAATTTGTTCTGGAGACAAAATTCCTAAAGTGATAGATGTAAAAGAATCACTATTTTTATTCATGCTATTATAACCTAGATCAAATTTTAATTTCAAAATATGCTCCTTAAAATTTTTAATTTAATAAAACGTTCAATCCTAAAGCTTCCAATTCTTTAACTAATACCTTGAAAGACTCTGGCACATTTGCCTTTGGAGGATTCATCCCCCTAACTAATGAATTATAAAGTTTAGTCCTACCTTCAACATCATCAGATTTAACAGTTAATATCTCTTGCAATGTATGAGAGGATCCATATGCTTCCAATGCCCAAACTTCCATTTCTCCAAATCTTTGTCCCCCCGATTGAGCCTTTCCTCCTAGAGGCTGTTGAGTAATCAAAGAATATGGGCCTGTTGATCTTGCATGCATCTTATCTGCAATTAAATGAGAAAGCTTCAACATATAAATATTACCTACCGTAACAGGAAAATCTATTTTTTCACCTGTTCTTCCATCCCATAAATCAATTTTTCCAGATGCAGGCAACTTTGCTTTTTCTAATTCTTTCTTAACATCATACCTAGTAGCACCATTAAACACAGGAGTAATATATCGTCTTTTTAGTTTATCACCTGCCCAACCTAGCATAGTTTCATACAATTGTCCTAAATTCATTCGCGAAGGAACACCTAGAGGATTTAAAATAACATCAACAGTTTCTCCTGATTCTGTGAATGGCATGTCTTCTTGAGGAACTATAATGGACACTATCCCTTTATTACCATGTCTTCCAGACATTTTATCTCCTATCGAAACTTTTCTTTTTTGCGCTATATAAACCTTAGCTAATTTCATCACTCCTTGCTGTAATTCATCACCAATTCTAAGTTTAAATATTTCCTTTTCTAGATTTTCTTCAAGGAGTTTTAACGTTTTCGAATAGTTTTGCCATATTTTAATAATTTTAGTCCAAATAATAGGATTTTCAACCCATGGAGATTTTAAAGATAAAACTTCATAATCTAAAGATGATATTCTTTGCTTAGTTAAAAGAGTCTTAGCCTTAATAAGAGTCTTATTTGTATTGATGTCTCTTATTCCTCCAGAATTTTGTTTAATCAATTGATTAAAAAGCAAAGCGTTTCTCTTTTCAATTAGCTCGACTCTATCCTGTCTAGCCTTAGCTTGCAATTCTCTTATTTTCTTTTTTTCTTCAATTCTTACAGCTGAACGCTTCCTTTCAAATAACTGTGTTTCAACAACAGTTCCATAAGCGCCTGCACCACACCTCTTTGAAGCATCTTTTACATCTCCAGCTTTTTCACCAAATATTGCTCTCAATAATTTTTCCTCAGGGGATGGGTCAGTCTCTCCTTTTGGAGTAACTTTACCAACAAGTATATCTCCAGGATTAACCTGGGCGCCAACTCTTACAATTCCTCTAGAGTCTAAGTCTTTTGTAGCCTCTTCGCTAACATTAGGAATCTCATTAGTCAATTCTTCTATACCCCTCTTAGTATCTCTAATTTCAACTTCAAATTCTTTAATATGTATAGATGTCAGCACATCATCTTTAACCAAACGCTCATTGATAACTATTGCATCTTCATAATTATATCCTCTCCAAGGCATAAAAGCCACTTTAAGGTTTCTCCCAAGCGCCAATTCTCCCTGGCTGGTCGAATGACCATCAGCTATAACGTCACCTTTGTTAATTTTTTGATTTAAGCTAACAATAGGTTTTTGATTGATACATGTATTCTGATTAGTTCTTAAAAACTTTTTGAGCTGAAATGTTTTAAATTTCTCAGTTGGATTCATTTCCAATTCTTCTGGCTGGCTTTCAGTCTCTATAATTACCTTATCTGAATCTACCTGTACAACTTTCCCATCTACGGATGAAATAACAGCAGATCTAGAATCTTTTGCAACAGTACTTTCCATGCCTGTTCCTACAATAGGAACTTCAGGATTTAATAATGGGACTGATTGTCTCATCATATTGGATCCCATCAACGCTCTATTAGCATCATCATTTTCCAAAAAAGGTATCAATGCAGCAGAAACGCTAACAATCTGATTAGGAGAAACATCCATATAATCAATTTCAGTAGGCTTTGATATCGGGAAGTCTACACCATTCCTTGATCTTATTTCCTTATTAGTAAACTTTCCATTTTTCGTTGGTTCG
>CAYVTK010000153.1:2361-3483 GCA_964454465.1 uncultured bacterium
ATCTTCTTCGTCTGGAGATAAATATTGGACATTTTCAGTTATAGAATAAGAAGCTCCTTTTCCTTTATTTATAGTCCTATATGGAGATTCTATAAAACCTAAATTATTAACTACAGCCTGAGTTGCAAGTGAATTGATCAAGCCAATATTAGGTCCTTCTGGAGTCTCTATAGGACACAAGCGTCCATAATGAGTATAATGAACGTCCCTAACCTCAAAACCAGCTCTTTCCCTTGAAAGACCTCCAGGCCCAAGAGAAGAAATACGTCTTTTATGCGTAACCTCTGCTAAAGGATTAGTTTGATCCATAAATTGAGATAGTTGGCTTGTACCAAAAAATGTACTTAATACAGTAGAAACAATTCTAGAATTGACTAAATCTTGAGGAGTCAAGCTCTCTGCTTCTCTTTGATTCATTCTTTCTCTAATCGTTCTATGCATACGACTCAAGGAAATATTAAATTGATTTGCTAATTGTTCCCCAACTGTACGAACTCTTCTATTACCTAGATGATCGATATCATCAGGGCCCTTTTCATTATTTCGCATCATTATTAAATATTTAAAGACTTCAATGAAATCACGCTTTGTTAAAACAGGGTCAGTCGTTGGAGCGTCAATACCAAACTTTTTATTAATTCTATATCTACCAACGGCACCAAGATCGTATTTTTTTGTTGAAAAAAACATTTTTTCAATAAATTTTTGAGCAATATCTATTGTGGGAGCATCACCAGCTCTAAGTTGTTTATATAATAATTCTAAGGCTTCACTTGTACTCGATGTTGGGTCTTTAGAAAAGGTATTAGTCAATAATTCAACTGCAACCTTATCACTTCTTCCACTTTTCAAGATAGGCATTTCATTAATATTATGTTTTTTAAGAATTTTAATAACATCCAATGTAAACTGAGAACCTTTTTCTACTATTATTTCACCAGTGTCTTTATCAATAATATCATCAAGTGCAAAATTATCAGATAAAGCCTTATCATCAACAGAAATATTGTCGCAAAGATTGAATAAGCTTAAAATTTCTTGATTTGATGAATATCCAATAGCTCTTAATAAAACTGTTGCAGGGAATTTTCTTCTTCGATCAATAATAGCATAAATACAATC
>CAYVTK010000154.1:0-3471 GCA_964454465.1 uncultured bacterium
TGGAAGAAGCGACGTTGTTTCTAAACGTAATTTTGAAGATTTTATTCAGCATGATGCTGCTATAAATACAGGAAATTCAGGAGGGGGTTTATTTAATCTTAATGGAGAACTTATAGGTATTAATACCGCAATTGCAACAGATGGATTTTCAAAATCTAATGCAGGAGTCGGTTTTGCGGTACCTATTAATCAAGTAATGAGGGTTATTGATGATTTAATTAATGAAGGTTAAGTATTGAGAGGTTATTTTGGTGTACAAATTGGTCCTATAGATTCAGATATGATGAAAGCTCTTGGATTTGATTCAAAAGAAGGTGCCCTAATTGCTGAAGTTGTTAAAGATAGTCCTGCAGATATGGCAGGTCTCCAAGCAAAAGATGTTATTATAGGAATGAATAGTATTCCGATATCAGATTATAATGAACTTAGAAATAAAGTCTCAAGTGCTAAACCTAATGATGTAATAGTTTTTAATATATTAAGAGATAAAGTATCAAAAAATATTATTGTAACACTTGGTTTAAGACCAAGTGAAGAGAAACTTTATGCACAAGCTAGTAACTCAAATTATGATTTACTTGGTTTTATAGTTGAAGAAAATCCTGATTCAGCAGGTGTGATTATCTCAGATATAGACTTACAATCAAATGCATATGATAAAAATATCCGTATGGATGATATTATTACTGAGCTAGGGAATGAAAAAATTAATAATTTAGATGATTATAATAGAATTTTAGAATCATATGAACCTGGAGATGCTATCATGCTTAGAATTATAAGTAATGGAAATCCAAGATTTGAAGCTTTTGAAATTAATTAATAATTGATTCAAATGTTTTATCATATTTTTTGGAAATATGTTTCCAATTATATTTTTCATATATATAATTACTCAATTTGTTTGTTCTATTATTTAAGTTTTCAATATTATTAATAGTTTTAGCTATCATATTGATTAATTGCTCCTCATTTGTATAAAATAAGTCCGTATTTTTTTTATATTCAAATATTTCAGGATAAGATAATTTTTTTGGTAATATTGGATAATTACCATATCCAACAGCTTCTACAATACTTATTCCAAAAAAGTCTTGATTAGAAGTAACAGGTAAAATATTTGATATTTTAAGCCATTTTATATATTCTTTTTGGGATTGACAATATCCAAAGTGGATTATATTATTTTTTAATTTTTTTTGAGCTATATCAAATATTTTAGGATATTCTTTATATTTTTCTCCAAGAACAATTAGCTTGAATTTTATTTTATTATTTTTAAGCTCGAATAGAATTTTAAAAAATAAATCTGGATTTTTATCATATTCCCATCTATGATTCCATAGTATAATCGGATTTTTTGGTTTCATTTTTTTAAAATTTTCTAAATTACACCCAATTGGTAATGAACAAGACTTATTATAAATTGAATCTATTGTATCCTCATTTCTTAAATCAGGCATTTTTTTTAAATATTTTTTTAAACCTTTAATATAACTATCTAAATGATATTGTGAATTAAAGTAATTATAATCACTAACTAAAGATGATGTGTAATTGATGTAGTGATAGTGTAAATCCCTTTTAAGAACTAAATCTTTATCTAAAGGAGACCATGGATAAGAGAGTTGATTTTCATGAAAATACATAATAGTTTTTATAGACTTTATATTATTAGAAAGTGATTTAAAAACTGGAAGGTTTAGCATATCTGAGCATATTATTAAATCAATTTTTTTATTCAATTTATTATACATTTTTGATAGCGTGATTGCTCCACCATGCATTCTCCATTTCCATTTTTTCCCAGGAAGGCTCAGTATATGAATATCATGTTTAGAATATTTTTTATACATATCTATCCATTTTTTATGTGACCCTGTATAAAAAGGTTCAATATATAAAATATTTAGTTTAGATATTTGCATATTAATCTATGAAAGTAATGTACTCCAACTTCATTTTTTGGAGAATATCTTCCTTTATTATATAAAATGGATTTGATTCCTTTTTGTACATTAAGTACAATATTTTGATCTTCTTTTTCTACTTTATCTAAACTAGAATCTGTATTTAGTGGTTGCGTATGATTTTTAATAGGATAGGATAAAAACTTAATCCTAGTCTTAGTCTTATTAATAGGTTCTATTATATTAATTGATAAACCCCAGTTATAGAAGTTTAACATTATATTTGGAAATATCCAATAATAGTAGGCATAAATATCTTTTTTATAATCAGTATACCCTTTCTGAATATTTAACTTATTCTTTTTATTCCTAGGCTCAGTATATTGCAAAACTCCATTTTCTAATAAAATCGTTTTATATGTATTTAAATTAATATCTTTCTTTAGGCCTTTATGTACAAATGGTACATGAAAACCTTCTAAATAATTTTCACAGTATAAAGCCCAATGAGCATTAATGATGTATTCAGAAGAATTAGATTTATTATATTCTAATTCATTAAATGGATACCATCCTAATCTTAACTCTATATCATGAAATACTTTTTCTAGATTTATTTTTGGTTTTAATGATATAAAAATAAAATTTTTCCAATTTTGTATTTTAATTTTCTTCAAATTATCTGTTTTAGAAGGGAAATTTTTTGCTTTCTCAAATCCAGGAATAGATAAAACATTCCCCTTTAAATCAAATATTCTACCATGATATTTACAAATAATATTTTTAGTACTTTTTTTATTTAGACATAAAATATTTCCTCTATGTGTACATACATTACTTATACAATATATCTCTCCATTTTTTTTTGTTAGTAATAAAGGTTCATCAATTGAATCTTCTAAAAAAGTAAATGGGTATATAGTATTCTTGAATTGATTTAAATCAATTATTATTTGCCAACTTGATATAAATATTTTTTCTATAGATAAATCAAAATATTTATCATCTAAATAATAATATGATGGAAGGGTTCTTGCTATATGAATATCTTTATTAACAGATATTTTTTTTAGAGACATTTAAATTATTAATCTGTTTTTTTTATATGGACTGTTCTTTGAGGGAAGGGGATTTCTATATTATTAGAATTAAATGAATTATATATTTCAGTTGAAAGTTCATCAATAACTCTGCCTCTTAATTCAGGTTTTTCAATCCAGGCTAAAAGTTGGAATCTTATTCCAGATTCTCCAAATTCTCTAAATCTTACACGCGGGGCAGGATTTTGATGAACATTATTTGAAGATTTGGCAATATTATTCATAATATTTTTCACATCTTCTATTATACTGCCATAGGCAACATCAACAGTTATTCTAATTCTTTCTTTTTCATGGGGCCCTCCACTTTCATTAATAATTTTTGAATTAGCTATAACAGAATTTGGAATAGTAATTTCAATATCATCTCGTGTTTGTATTCTTGTACTACGAATACCAATATCTCTTACATATCCTCTTTCTCCTGTATCTAAATTAATATAATCTCCTTCTTTATAAGG
>CAYVTK010000155.1:0-3469 GCA_964454465.1 uncultured bacterium
AAGATGGTGATGTATCTAGATCTAAAATGGCTAGAGGTAGAAAATAGTATAACTAATTCTGCTTAAGTAAAAAAATGAACCCCCTTTAATTTTATTAGAGGGGGTTTTTTTATATAAAAAATATGCAAAAATATTTATTTATAATAATATATCTAATAATTCCTACCATATTCGCATCTCCATCTCCTATTAAAGAAATTACTATTATTGGCAATCATAATACTGCAGATACATTTATTTTAAAGACTATCCATCATTCTATTGGAGATACGGTTAATACCAATCTGGCAAATAAAGATATGTTAGCTTTATATGAAACAGGATTATTTGATGATGTAATAATATATTCACCAATAGATACTTTGTATTCTATTCTCGTATCTGAAAAACAATATACAACCATGAAACCATTAGTTGATAAAGATGATATCATGGGACTTTCTATTGGAGGCGCTTTACTTTTTGATAATATTAATGGTGAGAATAAGAAATTTGAGCTAAGTATGCTATTTGGAGATCATTCATTATATAATTTGACATATATGAACCCAAAACTAGATAAAACTCAAGACACTCTTAAGGTTGATATTTATAATAAACAATTTGAGAATATTGAGAATGAATATATTGTGAATAGAATGGCATTACAATCATTATTTAGTTTACCATTAAGCAAAGCATATGCAATGCAATTAGCATTAGCCTATGAATATAATCGGCTAAATATTTTAATTAATAATAAAATTGAATATAATCATTTATTATCTATTAATATGCTGTATCAAAAAAGCACATCTAATGATAATACTTTTAATATTCATTATCGTGCAACATTCTTTGATAAATATTATAAGAATAATAATATGATTAAACTAATTCATAAATATTATATGCCCTTTTTAAGGAGTTCTGCAAATGCACGTCTCTTAATACAGAGTCAACTTCAAATCAATTTAAGTAACATTATTCCTATTTATGATAAAATTTATATTGGGACAGAAGATTATGTCAGAGGCTATAAAGCTAATCCTGCAGAAAATAATACCATAATACAGAATCAGCTAAAATGGAATAATATTATAGTATCTACACTACAATGGGAGACTCTATTGAAAAAAAAATCATATTTTAATATCAATTTATTATTATTTATGGATTTTGGAATTGGTAGTAATAATTATAAAAGATTTAAAGTGCAGAATAAAATTAGAAGTCATGGCATGGGAATTCGATTAGATATTCTGAAATTTGTTAATTTAGATTTATGTTTAGGAATTAATCCATATGGGGAAAAAGAATTCCATGTAATTGTTAATACCAAAAAATTCTAACTAAAGAATTTTTTGAAAATCATAACCTTCTCAAATCTATTTTCATTACCTTTAATCATGCGTTTAATATTTTCACGATGTGTATAAAATAGAAATATTGATACTCCAATTGTAAAATATCCAAATGCAGAAAATATAGATTGCGGATATTTCAAATATGTAATAATTACTAAACAAACCCCTGCACTTATTGTGCTAAGTCCTACAAATCCTGTTAATATGAGTACCAGTATCCATATTAAAAATACATAAGAGACACTATAGGGGAAAATTGCCAATACCACTCCAATCAAAGTGCCTGCTCCTTTCCCTCCTTTAAATCCATAAAAAATTGGGAAAACATGCCCTAAAACTGCAAAAACACCAAATAGAATTTGTGCTAATGCTAAATTATGATCAATATAATTAGAAAATATTATTACAGGTAGATAACCCTTTAAAATATCAATACATATTGTACCTAATGCAAATAGTGGGCCAACACTACGCAGGGCATTTGTACCGCCAGCATTACCACTTCCCATTGTTCGGATATCAATATTTTTAAATTTACCTAAAAGCAAACTTCCTGAAATCGAACCTGACAAATAACTAATAAAAATAAATAAATATAGCATAATCAAATCGGTGAATCTATTGTCTGTATACCTATAACTAATGCTCCTGGTCCAGCATGAGATCCAAGCCCTCCTCCTAATTCTAATAAATAATTTGATGTTATATTAGGAAATTTTGCCAATATATTCCTTTCTAAATTTTGGCCTTGAGTTTGACAATTAGCATGAGCAACTAACATTCTATATTGAGTATCCGAATTAATTTTTCTATCCAAAAAACGTAAGAACTTTGATATGATATGTGTTTTACCAAATAAAACTCCGGAAGCTTTTAATTTTCCATGTTTATTAGCTGTTAATATTGGTGTTAATCGAAATATATTAGCTATTGTTTTAACTTTAGATGGGACTCTCCCTCCTTTCACTGCATATGTTAAATCATGTAATAGTAAATATATTTGTGTTTCTTGTTTTTTTTGTTCTATGCTATCTATTATCTGATTATAAGATTTGCCCTCTTGTTTTAAATCTACTGCATGCATTGTTAATAAACCCAAACCTACTGATGCTGATGCTGAATCAATAAGATTGATATTTTTGATTCTGCTAGATTTAGAACCATTGACTGCAGATTGATATGTTCCACTTAATTTACTAGATAAATGTATAGATATAATATTATTATAATGAGAAGAAACAAAATCATACATTTTAATAAAATCTCGCGCTGTTGGTTGAGAAGTTTTAGGATGATTGGGATCTGATGCCATTTGTTCATAAAATTCTCTAACTGTTTGTGTAACCTTATCAATATGTTGCTGTCGTCCAAAACTATACTTTACAGGTACAACTTGTACTTCTTTTAAATATTCATCAGGTAAGTCGCATCCCGAATCAGTTACAATAGCAATAGAACTGGCTCCATGATGATGAATTGATTTTTCTTGCTTTGTCATATCATCAACTTTTTTATCAATTACATTGCCATATACACTGCACATTTTAAATAATTTAGCAGGATAGTTAGTATGAATATGTATTTTAACACGTTCTTGAGAACCTGCAATCACCATACTATCACCAAAATCTTTAATTTTAGATTTCAGCTCTTTTCTGCTAATATTATCTCCACTAACAACACATTCTGTGCAAAACTTATTTTCAATTTTAAAATCAATATCTTTATTAAGACTTTCAATCTTTTCTAATTCATAGCTAATATCTAAATGTGTTGTCTGTATTCGTCCCCCATGTCCTTGTTCTACAACATTCAGTACTCCCTGTATTAATAATACAAATCCAAGTGCGCCAGAATCTACCACATCAGATTTTTTTAAAATTTTCAGGATAGTTTTTGTTGACTTTAGAGAATGTTCAGATTCTTTAAATACTTCCCTAACAAATGGAACAAAATCTATACAACCATCAGAAACAATACTATTAGCTTTATTTGCTACATCACGCATTACAGTAATAATGGTACCTTCTTCAGGATTAACTAATGATTCAATAGCACTTTCATAGCCTTGCATTAAACCTTTAGAAAATTGTTCAACATTAATATTCTCCAAACCCCGAAAT
>CAYVTK010000156.1:0-3468 GCA_964454465.1 uncultured bacterium
TCCATGGAATCGGGGTTCGACTCCCTGTCCCCCAGCATGAAAATATTTAGTGGAAATTCAAATAGGTCTTTAGCTAAAGATATATGTAAATATTTAGATATAGATTTAGGAGAACTTGAAATAAAAAAATTCAGTGATGGAGAACTATCTGTTGCCTTTAAGGAAAACATCAGAAATGAAGATGTTTTTATTATACAGTCAACTAATCCTCCATCTGATAATATATGGGAATTATTATTGATTCTTGATGCAGCAAAGAGGGCATCCGCAAAGTCTGTTATTGCAGTTATCCCATATTTTGGTTACGGCCGACAGGATAGAAAAGATAGGCCAAGAGTTCCTATTTCATCTAGAATGTTTTTAGATGTTATATCTGCTGTTGGTGTAAATAGGATAGTTTCAATGGATTTACATTCATCTCAGATACAGGGATTTGCAAATGTTCCGTTTGACCACTTGTACTCTAGAATTGCACTTTTTGGAGAGTTGAAAAAGTTAAATTTAGATGAATCTAGTGGAGTAGTATTGGCTCCAGATGTAGGAAGTGCAAAAATGAGCCAAGCCTATGCTAAAACATTAGGAGTTTCTTTTGCCCTAATTGATAAAAGAAGACCAAAAGCAAATGAAGCAGTTGTTGCAAATTTAGTTGGAGATTTAAAAAATAAACACGTTTTAATTATAGATGATATGATAGATACTGCTGGAACAATATGTAATGCAGCTAATACTGCTATAGAGAATGGAGCTCTTTCTGTAAATGCAGTTGCTACACATCCAGTTTTATCTGGACCTGCAGTTATAAGATTAACAGAATCTAAAATATCTAAAGTTATTGTTTGTAATACTATTGAATTAGATGAAGATGAAAAATTTTCTAAGCTTCAAATTATTAATGTTGCAAAAGTATTTGGAGAATCTATAAAAAGAATTGTTGATGGAACTTCATTAAGCTCAATGTTTAAAAAATATTAGAAAGGATTATATATAATGTCAAAAGAATTTAATCTAGTTGTAAATAAAAGGGAATTAGTAAGCAAAGGAGAAAGAAAAAGAATTTTAAAAGAAGGCATAAAAGTTCCAGGAGTATACTATTCTCATGATTCAAAAGAGAGTATCTCCTTTTATATTGAAAAAAGTGAACTTATAAAAGCTCAAAAAGCAGAAACTCAAATTTTTGACATTACTGTTGGAGGTAAAAAAAGAAATGTGTTATTTAAGTCAGTTCAATATCATCCTGTCACAGATCAGATTCTTCACGTCGATTTATATGGTATTAAAATGGATCAAGTTGTATCTGTTAGTGTACTAATTAATCTTACAGGAACAGCAAAAGGAGTGACAGAAGGAGGTATTGTTGTGCAGGCTTTAAATGAGCTTGAAGTAGAGTGTTTACCAATGGATATTCCTACAGTAATTGATGTTGATATTTCGGCATTAGATATTGGAGATAGTATGAAAGTTGCAGATATTACTTTAGATGATAAAGTTACAGCTAAGTCTAATGCTGATCAAATTATAGTATCTATAACCCAGGCAATGAAAGAAGAAGAATTAATTCCACAAGTTGATGAAGATGAAGAGTTAATTGATGGTGAAGATATAGAAGGAAGTGAATCTTCAGAAGAAAGTAAAGAAGATGAATCGGCTAAAGAAGAAGATACAAAAGGGGAAGAAGGATAAAAAACATGAAAGTAATTGTTGGTCTTGGTAATCCAGGGGACAATTATAGTTCAACAAAGCATAATTTTGGATTTTGGATTATTGATAAGTTAGTTGAACAGCGCTCTTTAAAATATAAGGCAGGAAAAGGGAAATATGTTTATGTGCAAGATGAACAATGTATGTTTATTAAGCCAACGACATATGTTAATAATACTGGAATAGCAATTAAACAAATTTTAGACTACTACGATAGTTTGAAAATATCAGATTTAATTATTATTTATGATGATATTGATATTGATCTTGGTAAAATAAAGTTTAGAGCACAAGGCACCGATGGCGGACATAATGGTATAAAATCTATTATTTACCATTTAGGAACTGATTGTTTTGATAGGTTGAAAATTGGAATTGGTACATCGATGAAAATGAGACCTTCAGAACAGTATGTTCTAAAATCGTTCCCTAAAAAATATAATAGCTTAGTTAATGAAGTTATAGAAAATGCAACATTAGGTATAAGTTATTATTTGGAAAAAGGTATGAGTAAGGCAATGAATAATTTTAATTAAAGGATAAATCAAATTATGGATAAAAATTTATATTTAGTTCTTGGTTCGGGTTTAATTGCGATGCTGTTTTCATTCTGGAAAACAGGCTGGATTAATAAACAGGATGAAGGTTCAGATCGCATGAAAAAAATTGGAAAGAGTATTGCTGATGGCGCAATGGCATTTTTAAAAGCAGAGTATCGCGTATTAGCGATTTTTGTTGTTATTGTTGCATGTTTGTTAGCTTTTGCAGCTAATAGCCAAGGAGATTCTTGGTTAGTTTCTGTATCTTTTTTAGTAGGAGCTTTAGCTTCAGGACTTGCTGGTTTTTTAGGTATGAAAGTAGCCACTAAAGCAAATAATAGGACAACTAATGCAGCACAAACAGGATTAGCAAAAGCATTAAATGTTGCATTTACAGGTGGCTCTGTTATGGGATTAAGTGTTGTAGGTCTTGGGGTATTGGGTGTGACAGGCCTATTTGTTCTATATTCTTCAATGGGTTTATTTGAAAGTGTAGAAAAATTAATTCAAGCATTAACAGGTTTTTCATTAGGAGCATCTTCTATTGCATTATTTGCAAGAGTTGGTGGTGGAATTTATACAAAAGCTGCAGATGTTGGAGCAGATTTAGTTGGTAAAGTTGAAGCAGGAATACCAGAAGACCATCCCTTAAATCCTGCAACTATTGCTGATAATGTAGGAGATAATGTAGGAGATGTTGCTGGAATGGGAGCTGATTTATTTGAATCTTATGTAGGTGCAATTATTGGTTCAATGGTTTTAGGTTTAGCATTTGGATCTATGGAATATGTTGTGTTACCATTATATGTAGCAGGCGCAGGTATTTTAGTATCAATAGTTGGTACTTTTATGGTTTCTGTTAAAGAGGGAGGAAATCCTCAAAAAGCTTTAAATATTGGAGAATTTGGTTCATCTGCAATTATGGTAGCTGTAATGTATTTTTTAATTACTCATTTTATTCCTGCAGAAAATGCTATGGGAATTTTTTATGCAACTCTAATTGGATTGGCTGCAGGTCTAGGAATTGGAATTATTACTGAACATTACACTGGAACAGGCACAAGTCCAGTTAAATCAGTTTCTGAACAATCTATAACAGGTTCAGCTACTAATATTATCGCTGGTTTAGGTGTTGGAATGCAATCTACTGCTATTCCAACATTGATTATAGCTGCTGCAATTATTGGAGCATATTCATTTGCAGGTTTATATGGTATTGCTATGGCAGCAC
>CAYVTK010000157.1:0-3450 GCA_964454465.1 uncultured bacterium
AAATTAGACATTATCAAGAAAATGAAGTTAATGAAGCATGGTTTACATTTTCTCCTGAAGGAGAATTATATGGTTTTTATGAAAAACTATCAGAAGATTTATTTATTGAGTCTCTGAGTGTAAAAAAAGCTAGGAAATTAGCAGAAATCCAGTCTTCTAAAACGTGTAATATCGATTTTAGTGTTTTTGAACTAATCGAAGAATCAGAAGATGTTAAGCCATCAGAAAGAGTTGACCGTACATTTGTTTATAAAAGAAACGATTATTCTATTGGAGAAGAGGGAGAATACAGACTTAAGCTTGTTGTAAGTGGAAATAAACTAACAACAGTAGAGCATTATGTCAAGGTTCCTGAAACTTTTAACAGAAAATATGAAGAGATGAGATCTTTTAATAATACAATTGCAACAATTGCAAATTATGGACTATTTATTTTTTACATTATAGGTGGTATTGTTGTAGGCTTGTTTATTCTTAATAGACAGAAATGGCTATTATGGAAAACAGCAATTTATTGGGCTTTATTTATTTCCATACTTCAAATGGTTTCAGGGTTAAATTTTCTGCCATTAAGTTGGCTTGGATATGATACTGCAATTTCAACACAGAACTTTTTATTACAGCAAATTCTTTATTCCTTAATTAGTGGAATTATTGATTTTATATTGATACTTTTATCTTTTGTTGCAGCAGAAAGCTTATCTAGAAAAGCTTTTCCTAATCATGTTCAATTCTGGAAATTATGGTCAGGTCGAAATGCTTATACATCTCAAGTTTTAGGGCAAACTTTAGGCGGATATTTGCTAATCGGACTAGACCTACTGTTTGTTATTACATTTTATATGATTACTGCAAATTATTTTGGTTGGTGGGTTCCAACATCAACATTATTTCAACCAGATATGATTGCAACGCCCTTCCCATGGCTTTCTGCCGTTGGAATGTCGCTTCATGCGGGGTTTTGGGAAGAATGTCTATTTAGAGCAGTTCCATTAGCTGGAGCAGTATTAATTGGACGTAAATATGGGAATGCGAAGATATGGCTGGGTTCTGCAATGTTACTACAGGCCGTGATATTTGCTGGTGCGCATGCTAATTATCCATCATATCCTGCTTATTCTCGTTTAGTAGAATTGATTATTCCCTCTCTATTTTGGGGCTTTATATATTTAAGATTTGGTTTATTGCCAGTTATTATTTCTCATTTTGGTTATGATGTTGTATGGTTCTCTATGCCAATTTTTGCATCTACATCTTCAGATTTAACCTTTGATAAAATTATGGTTTTTGTTTTAACTCTAATTCCTGTTTGGGTAGTTCTTAGGGGTAAATTAAAATCAAAGGAATTAAAAGATATCGATATCTCTGAATATAACGAAGCCTTTGAGGTGAAAAAGATAGAATCCTCTGATAAGGTGGAAGATATAGAAGAGAAAAAAGATCTGCAGATACATAAAAATTATAAATGGCATTTATATCTTTCTACTATAGTTATGGTAATCCTTGTATTTGTAGCCTTTGAAGAAAAAAAATACTCTAATCTTGATTTGGAGGTTAACCGAAATGAAGCTATTGCATTATCTGAAAAGTATTTAAATGAAAACAATATAATTCTTAATCCAGATACTTGGACTTCTTTGTCTAATATTTATACAGGCAAAATAGATGCTGATGATAAATTTATATGGCAAGAAGAAGGAGAGGACGTTTATAATACTCTTATTGGAGATTATTTAGGTAATGTAATATGGAATATTCGATATGTAAAATTTGAAGGAGATGTTAATGATAAAACAGAAGAATATGCTGTTTTGATTAATCCTGATGGCTCCTTAAATCAAATTAGGCATAAAATTCCTGAGAATCAAGAAGGGGTACGTTTAAAAGAGAAAACAGCTAGAAATATAGCAGTTAACTATATCCAAAATAGATTTGATTTGTCATTAGATGATGTAGCTGATGTTTCAGCGGAGATATCCAATCTTCCAAACAGAGATGACTGGACATTTATTTTTTCTGATAATAAAACGCAAAATTTAAAAGATGGCGATTTGCGTATTAAAATTAATATTTCAGGAGATAAAGTGACCTCTTTTAATCGTTATATTCACTTACCAGAAGAGTGGGAGAGAGAAGAAAAAAATAATGCAACATTCGCAGGTATGATTAGAACTATATGTTATTTTTCATTAGTCTTTTTTATTCTTTACGCAGCGGCGTCTTCTATTGCTAGATGGAGTAAAGGAAAGTTTAATTTAAAAATATTTAAATATGCATTTTCAGGTTTATCTTTTTTAGCTATTTTAAATACGGTGAATAATTATCCTGCGATGATATCAGAATTTTCTTCAGCTAAACCATTTATGAATCAAATTATAATGTCTCTTGGTGGATCTTTATTATTTGGTCTTATATTTGCTTTTATGATTTCATCTATTCTAGGTAATAGCTCAGTAAAAATTAAAAAGTCTGTACATATTTTTAGTTACCTTGAAATACTATTGATATCTATTTGGGGAATTTGTTTGGTAACTTTTGCTTATAGCCTTAAGCAGGTCACTCCTTTATGGATATCGGGAGCAGGGGGCGCTAATGTTTATTTTCCTGTACTTGGTTATGTTTTATCAAATATATCTTCCTATTTTGATAAAGTTGTTATTTTAATGTTTATATTAACATTATTAAATGATATCACAGATTTTACTAGAAAGAAAAAGCTGTTAACTTTCTTCCTGCCCGTTATATTTATATGTCTTGTTGTTGGGACAGGTTTTTCTTCATCAGGAGGTCCTCATAATATGTTTAGATGGTTTTATATTACAATGTTTTATGGCGGCACCTTGGCTGCGGTATATCTTGCCTATATTATATATGATATGACAATTGTTCCTCTGTTAGTTGCAATGCTGGTAGCATCTGAAATACTTACTTTTTCCAATACTGCAGCCTATCCAGGAATGCTTGTAAGTAATGTCTTATCAGCGGTATTAATTATAGCAATAGGATATTGGTTTAGATTATATTTATTAAATAAAGGAAATAATTAATGAAAAAAATATTACTTATTTTTCTTGCTCTAACTATTTCAATAATTTTTCCAAGTTCAAATGATGGTACAGGTATGATTGAAGTGGATATTGGCCGTAATTATCCAACAGGTATTTTTGATAAATATGCAGATGATGGAACCTCTTTAAGGTTTTCATATTCAAAATCATTTAAAGATAATTATTTATTTAAATGGCAAGCAGGTTTTCAATATATTTCATTCAGGACAGACCGTTATACAGATCAATTTGTTATGGGGAGTGGAAATGACGGTCCTCCTGTAAATGTTACTAATTCTGAAGATGGATATATTGGTAATGCTGGGTTTAGATTTACGGCACAAAAAGGTTTATCTAACAAAGGTCTTTTTAGACCTTATGTAGGAGCCTCTGTTGGATTTGC
>CAYVTK010000158.1:0-3428 GCA_964454465.1 uncultured bacterium
TATGTATTCTTTCTATTTTTTTCATATAACGTAAATTCTTTTTTATTTCATGATTTAAAGAAAAAAAATCGTCTTTATAAGAAAAATCGACTACTTCTTCCTTGTTATAATTTCGAGATACAAATTTACCTAAATTAATATAATTTTTTTTTAATTCTAATTTAATTCTAATAATTTCAAACTTTACTGCAAATAATTTTAATATTTTATTTTTATTAATTATAAAGTTATCATAGTAATTATTTATTCTTTCTTGTATTTGAAGAGTATGTATTTTTTTTATATAATCATCTAAAATATCATTCATATCTATAAATTAAATTGTTTTATTTCAATCAAATTATCAATTTCTAGTAAAACAGATATTGTTTCTTTGGGAATTTGATGATCTACCCTTATAATTGAATAGGCGAAATCTTTATCTTCTACTTTACTTAAAAGATAGCCTGAAATATTTATATCCTTTTCACCTAAGATTGTACCAACTCGACCTATAACGCCTGGAACATCTTTATTCTTTATAAATAGCATTCTACCTTCAGGCTTAAGATCTACCTCAAATCCCATTATTTCAGTAATTCGTATGAAATTATTGCTAAAAACACTGCCTGAAATAGAAAAACTTTGATGATTAGAATAAACTATTGTTTGTATTTTATTTGTATATGGAATTTTATCAGTGCTATAACTATGAGAATATACTATTCCCCTTTCATTTGCTATTGAATTAGCATTTAAAAAATTAACTCTATTATCAGTTATGTCAGATAAAATACCCTTTAAAAAAGATAAAGCTATTGATTTGCTATCTTCAGCCTCTCCGTAACAAAATACTTCAGCTCTTTCTATAGGACCACCTACTAACTGTGATTGTAATGAACCCATTAAATCTGCAAGTTCATAATAAGATGACAGCTTACTTAGTAGGGTTGGATCAGATATTGGCATATTTAATGCATTAGATAATTTATTTTTATTAAAATAATCAATTATTTGCTGGCATATAGAATAAGTAACACCTTCTTTAGCCTCTACAGTTGAGGCGCCCAAATGTGGTGTTAATAGAATATTTTGTGCTTTAATAAGTTTATTATCAATAGATATTGGCTCATTTTCAAAAACATCAATAGCTGCACCTGCAATAATATTCTCATTTAAAGATTTAGCTAAATCTTCCTCATTAATAATGCCTCCTCGTGCAACATTAATTATTCTAGATGTTTTTTTCATTTTAGTTATTTTCTCATAATCAAAAAGATTTCTAGTTTTATCATTAATAGGTAAATGAAGAGTTATAAAGTCACTATTTTCTATAAGATAATCTAATTCACCTACTTCAACTTCATCTTTAATAAATTGCTCTTTTTTCACGTACGGATCATAGCCTAAAATTTTCATATCATAAGATAAGGCTCGCTTAATAACTTCTCTGCCAATTTTCCCAAGACCAACAACACCTAGAGCTTTATCTCGTAATTCATTCCCAACTAATGAACTGCGATTCCATTCTCCATTTAAGAGGCTAGAATGTCCTTGGTAAATATTTCTAGATAAAGATAATATCATTGCCATTGTATGTTCTGCAGCTGAAATAGTATTACCATCTGGAACATTCATAACAATAACGCCTTGTGTTGTCGCATAATCTATATCAATATTATCTGTACCTACACCAGCTCGTCCAATGATTTGTAATTTTTTTGCATCTTCTATTAATTCTTTAGTGATTTTAGTTCCGCTCCTAATAATCCAACCATCAATCTGACTAACAAAAGACAACAATTCATCACTAGATATATCTGGTTTATATATAACTTCAAAACCAGCATTTTTCAATTTATGTATTCCTTTATCTGATAAAGGATCTGTAATTAAAATTTTTATCATATTAATTCATTAAATACTTCTAAATATTCTTTTAAATCATTCATATAAACATTTCCCATATGAGGTACTCTAAATGTTTTATATCTGAATTTTCCATAACCTCTATCCATTCTAAATCCTCTATCTAAGAGTCCTTGATTAATTTTTTCTATGTCCCAATTTTGAGTATTTTCTATACATGTCAAAGTATATGAAAGAGCTTTCTGATCAGTGAAAATTTCCTGACCATGATTTAAAGCCCATTTTCTGGTAAATTCAGCCATTCCTTTATGCCTACTCCACCTATTATCTAAACCCTCTTTTATTATTATCTCTAAAACTTTTTTTAAGCCATACATATGAGGTATAGAAGGCGTTGTAGGTGTTTGATTTTTTAAATAATATTTTTCATAAGTTCCTACATCTAAAAAATAACCTTTATTTTTAATATGATTAGATCTATCTATTAACCGATCAGATATCGCACATATTGAAAACCCCGCAGGAAGCCCCCAAGCTTTTTGTGTTGATGAAAGAATAAAATCTATACCGAGTCTATCAACTTCAATCTTTACTCCAGCCATAGAACTAACAGCATCAACAAGCCATATTATATCAGGATATTTTTCTTTCAATAATTTAGATATAGCATCTAAATCACTCATTGCTCCAGTCGATGTTTCATTGTGAACCATAGCAAAAACGTCATACTTAGCTGTAGAAAGTTCTTTATCAATATTCTCAATATCAATACCTCGCCCCCATTCAAAATCAATACGTTTTGTATGGTACCCTAGCTGTTCTGAGGATAAAGCCCATTTTGAACTAAAGGCTCCATTAACAGCATGTAAAACACCCTTTTTAATACTATTTTTTGTTCCCATTTCCCATAAACCAGTAGCAGCATGAGATACTAAATATATATGATTTTTAGTATATAATACATTTTGTATTCCCTTAACTATAAAAATAATAAGTTCAGATATTTCAGGTGTTCTATGTCCTATTTGATCTGTAGAAAAAACATCCATAATATCTGTAGAAACATGAGTAGGACCAGGAATGAATAATTTTGGAGATTTTACCAATTTGCACCTTGTTAATTTATATAAAAAAGAATTGACATAATTTAGCTAAAAAAGAGATATATTAATATGTTTTAAATGAGATTTTAAATAATTTATCAGACTATGAAATTAATGATTAATGAGATTTATCACAGCATTCAAGGTGAATCATCCTATACTGGGAAACCATGTATTTTTATTCGATTAACCTATTGCAATCTTAGATGTTCTTATTGTGATTCGGAATATACTTTTCATGAAGGAGAAGAACTGACAATTAATCAAATAATAGAAAAAATTAAAATATATACATCTAATTTAGTTGAAGTTACTGGAGGGGAACCTTTATTTCAAAAAAATTGTATAACATTATTAGAAAAACTAATAGAAAAGAAATATGAGGTTTTATTAGAGACAAGCGGATCTTTATCAATAGAAAATGTGCAGAAAAAAAAAATAAATATTATTGATTTTAAATGTCCAAGCAGTAAAATG
>CAYVTK010000159.1:0-3420 GCA_964454465.1 uncultured bacterium
ATACCTTATTCATAAGATTTCCCTCTTAAATTTAAATTTTAAATCTATAAAAAACCTTCTACCTGGATCATAATTATTTAATATTTCACTATTAAATCTTCTAGAATCCTTATAATTAAATATATTTTTTATACCAACTTTAAATACAATATTATTAAATGAAGTGATCATATACATATCTACCAATGAATATGCGGAAAGATTTGTTATGGTTTGTTGTGCACCTAACATATCCAGCTGTTGATCAAACATATTTTTTCTACTACTATATTTAATACTTGTTATTATTTTCATTCTATTAAGCATAGCATAATTCAAGTTCAATCTTAACGCATGCTTGCTTATTCCCTCAAGTATTTCATTAGATTCACTTTCTGCATCAGTAAGATTATAAACAAATTTTAATTTTAATTTGTCTGTAATTTTTCTATAATAATGAACATTAATACCATGGATAATAACCTGTTCGTAATTCTTATAATGCAATTCCTCTTGACCTTCTATAAAAATATGTGCAGTTGAAATCATATCTTTAATATCATTTTTATAAAAATCTACTGAAAAATCATTAATATCTGTTCTTTTATCTATTGAAAAACTAAAATAATTATTTTCAGAAGGTTTTAAGTTTGGATTTCCATAAATATGTGGATTATGGCCTAACCATTGATAATACAACTCTTTTATAGAAGGATTTCTATATCCAGAACTATAAGAAAATCTATAATTATAACCGCTATTTCTCTTCATAAGATATAAGATTGATGGAATTATAATTTCTTTATCTAAAGCTCTTAAGCCAAATGATAATATATTGTCATTATTCAATATTCTTTCTTCATTTATGTATATAGATAAACTATAATCCCTTTTTATTCCATCTTCTCCTGAAAAAATAGATGGATAAGCTCCAACAGTAAAAGAAGAGTAATCATCATGATAAATTTCAACACCAAATAATCTTTGGTAAGATTGTCCTATAACGTTGTATTGTAAATTAATTTCATCCCTATTTAAAACGCCATTTATAAATTGCTGAGATAGAGCAGGGTAATAATAATATTTTGTATATTCTTCATTTATATAAGAAAGTTTAAATATACGATTATCTGAAATAGTGTAATTATATTTAAACTTATATGAATAATCAGCATATCTATTCATAGGAGTATCATCTGCATTAGATGTATTTCTATTAATCATAGAAAAATAATCCTTATATATAAGCTGTAAATCATGTTTTTCAGATATATCTATGGTTAGTTTATGATTAAAAATTTCAGATTTGTTTTTTTCTAAGGTCTGCTTATGTTGCCCTACTTGATTAGGAGTCAAATCATATCCATCAGTATGCGTATGCTGTATATTGAAATTATAATTAAATATCGCTCTATTAAATCCTATATTCAGTGATTCAGAATTTTGAAAAGGATTATCATATTGTATACCCAAGTCAAACCAAAATGGAGAATTATTCTGCTTAGTAATAATATTAACAACTCCTCCCATTGCACTAGAACCATATAAAGTAGACATAGCTCCTTCAACAACTTCAATTTTATCAACGTTAGATAAACTGAACATAGAAAAGTCAATATTACCAGCATACTCTCCAGAGACTCTATCTCCATCTACTAAAAAAGTTAAATACTTATTATCAAGTCCTTGTATTTTCACCCTATCATCACTATGATTAGATGCTACCATTTCTACATTAGGCATTGCAATCTCTAGTATATCTTTAACATTAGAATATGTTGAGTTTTCAATATCATCCCGATTTATAACATGGGTTAACATAGGTGTTTCTTTTATATGTCTCTCACTTCGAGTACCTGTAACAACAATGCGATCTAAATCTATCACCTTTGGATTAAGAGCAATTTCTAATACATCTAATTCATTTAAGTTGATTTGAGCTGCATAATTCTGAAAACCGATATGAGATACCTCAATGGAACATACTGTTTTTTCTATATTCTCTATTAGAAACTCACCTTTAGCATCAGTTATTGTATTATGCATAACATCTGAGGATAAAAGAATCAAAGCATTATCTAATCTTTTTTGATTATCATCATAAATAATACCAGATAATGTATTAGGATAGACTATCTGCAGAGTCAATAGAAAGATAATAGATGAAATAGATAAGTTAGATAATTTCATAGACCTTAATTTAAGTATTCGACTCTATAGTCTAAAAGTAAAACTTTAGGTATTTAGTTAATAAAATTTCTAGCAATAAACCAAGGAAGCAGGATATATAAGGTCACATCTCTTATCAAATATGCAAAAAAGATGGCAACGGCAAGTTTCCATCCATATTTTGATAATAACTCTTTAAACTTTTTTTTCATGTTTATTCAGGTCTTAAAAAATTCTTAAGCATTAATTCAAATTCTTTTTCATTTAGATCATCTTCATTTTCAATAAGAAGTCCATGAAATAATCCTCCAATAGCTTTCATCAGCATCCCTGGATTTAAATTAATAAATTCTTTTTTAGCAATACCTTCCTCAATAATGCTTTTTAGAATTCCATACAACCTTTCTTGATAGGTTTTCCAAACCTGTTTTGACTCATCATGTATATGATTAGGAGCTGTAAATAAAAAGCCATATAAGTTTCTATTCCCTCTAACAATTTCTGTCATTTTTCTTATAATACTCATGAATTTTTTCCGAGGGCTAATATCTTTGATAATAAGGCTTTCTATCCCTTCCCAAAGGCTCTTCCACCCATCTTCCATAATGGCTATAAAAACTTCATCTTTAGAAGCAAAATAATAATAAAGAGTTGCTTTTCCAAAACCTGATTCTACTGCGATCTCATCCATTGTAGTTTTTTCAATCCCGTGCGTTTTAAAAACTTTAAGCGCACCATCAAGTATGGACTGTTTTCTTAGGTTTCTTTGCTCTATTTGTCGCTTGCTTAACATATAATTAGACTTATCAGTCGAATATTTTACTACGAATTCTAAATTACAAACAACTTATTATTACTAAGATATTGAAAAAATATATATTGCAGTGTATATTGTAAGTCATATTCTGGGATATAATATACTTACAGGGGCTGCATTAATTGCTGCAGATGCTAATCAAGATGGTGTTGTTAATGTAACTGACATTATTATTATTATTATTATAGAGGCTATTTTAGAATAGAAAGCTATAAAGCATCTGAAGATGGGCAAATATCATTTAGAATGCACTCTTTGCATTTAGGGCGATTGGCTATACAAACTTTACGGCCATGATCGATTAAAAGATGCGCAAAAATAGACCAACTTTCGCTATCGACTATCTTACATAATTCTCTTTCAATCACAACAGCATTTTTTGATTTTGTAAATTTTAATAGATTTGTAATACGTGTTACATGTGTATCCACAACAAGGGATGGGACATTAAAAAC
>CAYVTK010000160.1:0-3417 GCA_964454465.1 uncultured bacterium
TGAGTTACTTTAGGACACATTGAAAAAACATGAGCAATTCCATTACCCATAGTACCAGAGCCAATAACACTTACAATATTCTGAGTATCCATTTAATCAATTCTTTCTATTATCATAGCAGAAGCTTCTCCTCCACCTATACAAATTGCAGCTAAACCATATCTAGATTTTTTTCTTTCCATCCCATTAATCAATGTACACATAATTCTTGCACCTGAAGCTCCAATTGGATGCCCTAATGAAACAGCACCACCATATATATTTAGCTTGGAATCATCAATATCAAGCTCTTTTTGTGCTGCCAATGCTACAACAGAGAAAGCTTCATTTATTTCAAAAAGATCAATATCTTGAATTTTTAAATCTGCTCTATTTAATACTTTTTTTATCGCTTTAATTGGTGCGATTGTAAACCATTCAGGCTCTTGTGCAGCTGATGCTTGCGCTAGAATCCTGACTTTAGGTTTTTTATTTAACTTTTCTGCTATACTTGGAGTTGTTAGTAATACAGCTGCTGCACCATCATTAATTGTACTCGCATTTGCAGCTGTTATAGTCCCATTTTTATCAAAAGCTGGCCTTAATGATGAAATTTTATCAAAACTAACTCGATTTGGCTCTTCATCCTGATCAATAAGCACTTCTAAGCCTCTTCTATTTTTAATACTTACAGGAGAAATCTCAGATTTAAAAATTCCATCTATTTGTGCCTGTTGCGACTTTTTATAGGAATTTATTGCAAACTCATCTTGTTGTTCTCTACCAAAATTATATTTTTTAGCACATACCTCAGCACAGTTTCCCATATGAGTCTGACCATATACATCCCATAATCCATCATTTATCATTGTATCAATAATTTTACCATGACCCAACCTATTTCCTATTCTACTTTTTAATATAATATGAGGGCTTAAACTCATATTTTCCATTCCCCCTGCAATCATTACACCAGGATTACCGGAAGATAAAATTTGTTTTGATAACATAATCGCCTTTAATCCTGAACCACACATCTTATTAATCGTTGTTGATTCAACGCAATCTGGTAGACCTCCATATATTAAAGCTTGCCTTGCAGGAGCTTGACCAACACCTGCTGGCAAAACATTCCCCATAATTACCTCATCAATACTCTCTGGATTAATATCTATTTTATTTATCAAACCATTAATGACTGTAGCGCCTAATTTTGTTACAGAAACATTACTTAATGATCCATTAAATGATCCTATTGGTGTTCTTGTATAATCTAATATAACTACATCTGACAATTTATTTTTCCTCCTTAGAATATGCTTTAATAATATTTTTGACTAATTGATGCCTAATAACATCATTTTCATTAAAATGAATAAATGCAATTCCTTTAATTTTTTTAAGGATATTTGTAGCATGAATCAGACCTGACATGCTCTGTCCCACTAAATCAATCTGAGTAATATCTCCTGTTATAATAGCCTTAGATGTTACGCCTATCCTTGTTAAAAACATTTTCATTTGCATCTGGGTTGAATTTTGTGCTTCATCTAAAATAATAAATGAATTATGCAATGTTCTTCCCCTCATATATGCAAGTGGAGCAATTTCTATTTCACCATTTTCCATATATTTTTTAAGTTTATCCTTAGGGAGCATATCATTCAACGCATCATATAGAGGGGTCAAATATGGATCCACCTTATCTTTCAAATCTCCAGGAAGAAAGCCCAAATGCTCACCCGCTTCTACAACGGGCCTTGTAATAACAATCCTTTGCACTTGTTTATTTTTTAGAGCTGAAACTGCCAAGGCAACAGCTTGATATGTTTTGCCTGTTCCTGCAGGCCCTATTGCAAATACAATGTCATTTTTTAAAACTGCATCATGGTATTTTTTTTGGCCTTTTGTTTTTGCATAAATAGGAGCTTTATGAGTATGCAAAATAATTGATTCATCAAAATCATGATATTCAACTCCATTCTTTGAAATCTGAGAATTTAATAAAATTTCAATATCAGAGATTGTAATACTATCTTTTCTTGATATTGCAGCGACCATATTATGAACCAATTTTTCTATAATTTTTATTTCATCTTTATCTCCATCAAGCAATAGTTCATTGCCTCTAAGAACCATATTTGAATTAAAATTTTTTTCAAGAAATTTAATATTTTTGTCTCCTGCACCTGCAAAATACATTGAATCTATATCTTTTATCTGAATTATTTTTTTCAATTTATTTTATATCCTTAATAGTCAAGCCCAGATCATTAAGCTGATCTTGATCTACTGAAGAAGGGGAGTTGTCCATTAATGACATTGCGGAGGTAGTTTTAGGGAATGCTATGACATCTCTAATTTGCGTTGAACCGGTTAAAAGCATAATAATTCTATCTAATCCAAATGCCATTCCACCATGAGGAGGCGCTCCATATTTGAAAGCATTCATTAAAAAACCAAATTTTTCATTAGCGTCCTCATCGCTAACACCTAATAATTTAAAGATTCTTGCCTGTAAATTAGAGTCATGGATTCTAATAGAACCTCCTCCTAATTCATACCCATTCATAACAATATCATACCCTAATGACCTAACTTCGCCTGGCTGGTCAGAAAGTAATTCTAAATCTTTTAAATTTGGAGAAGTAAAAGGATGATGTAAAGCATCCCACCTCTTATGATCTTTATTCCATTCTACTAGAGGAAAATCAACTACCCATAAAGGAGCCCATTTTGTTTTATCTATTAAATTTTCTTTATCTCCTAGTTTTAATCTCAATGCTCCAAGTGCACTTAAGACAACATTTTGCTCATCTCCAATAATAAAAATCATTTCATCATTGGACATTGATAATTCTTTAATCATTCTTAGCTTTAATGATTCATCAAAAAATTTACTAATACCCCCATCAAATGTATCATTAGCATATTTCATCCAAGCAAGCCCTTTTGCATTATAATAGGTTTTTAACCAATCAGTAAGATCATCAATAACTTTTCTTGAATATGTTGATGCATTAGGGCACTTAATCGCCTTAACGCGTCCTCCTGAATTGACAATAGTTTTAAATGTATCAAAATTAGATTCTTTAATATATTCTTCAAGTTCTAATAATGGCATATCAAATCTAAGATCAGGTTTATCTGTGCCATATTTTTCCATACTTTCTTTATATGTTAATTGTGGAAATATTTCAGGCAATTCTACATTTATTATTTCTTTCCATACTCGTCTAGTTAAGCTTGTACCAAGTTCAATGATATCTTTTTGTTCTATAAATGACATTTCAATATCGATTTGTGTAAATTCAGGCTGTCTATCTGCTCTAAAATCTTCATCTCTAAAACATTTAACAATTTGGAAATATTTATCAAAACCTGAAACCATTAATAATTGTTTATATGTCTGTGGAGATTGAGGCAATGCATAAAACT
>CAYVTK010000161.1:0-3403 GCA_964454465.1 uncultured bacterium
TGGCATCAACTCTTTATCATCATCTGTAATAAAAACACGTTTAACATATAGCTTAACACCAGGTTTATAATCCGCATTAAACATATCAAAGGGAGCAACTTTAGGGACATAAAATAACGTTGTATAATCTAAAGTTCCTTCAGCAGTGGTATGTATATGGAACATAGGATCTTCATTATCATTCGCAAATGTTTTATAAAATTCATGATAATCTTTTTTCTTTAAACTAGATTTACTACGTTTCCAGAATGCTGAAGCTGAATTCACTTGATCAATAATATCTTCTTCTTTTTCATCTTTTTTCTCTGTGTAATGCAAATAAATAGGAAACGCAATATGATCAGAATATTTTTTAACAATTGTTTCTATAGACCATCTATTAGTGTATTCTGCTCCCTCTTCATTTAAGAATAATTTTATTGTTGTTCCACATACATCTTGTTCTACCTCACTAATGCTAAATCCTGTCTGACCATCACTTTTCCATAAATAAGCAGTTTTTTCACCAGCTTTTTTAGTCGTTACTTCCACCTTATCAGATACCATAAAACATGAATAAAACCCAACACCGAACTGTCCAATAAGATTGCTATCTTTTTTTGAATCTCCTGATAAATTTTCAATAAATTTTTTCGTACCACTTCTAGCAATAGTTCCTAAATTCTCAACAAGATCTTTTTTATTCATTCCAATTCCATTATCCATAATGGTTAAAGTTTTTTCTTTATCTTTTTCTTCAAACTCTATATCAATTCTAGGAGAAAACTCAATCGATTTATATTTATTATCTGATAAGGTCAAATATCTTAATTTGTCCATTGCATCTGATGCATTAGATATAAGTTCACGTAAAAATATTTCTTTATTAGAATATAGTGAATGAACTATTAAGTGTAATAGCTGTGAAACCTCTGTACGAAATTTTTGTTTTGCCATAAAAAATCCTAACTTTACTTAAAATAACGGAGGAATTTAAAAAAAATATGTAATACTACGCAATCAGAAGGAATTTATAGAGAATATTAATTTTCAAGTATAATATTTAAGAGAAGTATAATATCCTGGACATTAATCTCATTATCACTATTTATATCTGCCAAAGCATAGTTTGGAGAATCTACACCTAGTACCATATTTACAACTAAGACAACATCTAGGACATCAACAACATCATCACCATTAACATCACCTAGAACACCTGAATTTGACATTATATATTCAATTAAAAAATCATCTAATGCAGCTTCAACTAGAGATCCACCACTTCCAGCATCTCCATCATAGAGTAAATCTTCAGCGATAAATTTGAATTGTATATTATCTGTTAGCTCTATATAGTCAGATAATATAAAACGTTGTTTTTTCCATTCATTTGTAGAATTTGATGACACATAGAGCTCTTGCCAACTACTACCTCCATTATTTGAAACAAGAACTTGCCATAAATCATTACCTGCATTATCTCCAATATTATTTGTATACCAATACCAATACGATATAATTACTTCATCAAATGATGCTAAAGTAAAAATCGGGCTAAATAATGTTGTTTTTCCTCCATCAACATCATCAAAACCTCCATTTCCATCTTCATATCCATTTCCTGTAACAAAACAAGATGATCCAGAGTCTGTATGATCTTCTCCAGGCTGAACCTGATTTCCCTCATCATCATATGTTGCAATAGGTTGTGCTAATTCCCAGATACCAGCAGAAGCATCATCTGAAGAGTCTCCAACAATCCATTCTACTACCTCATTTTCATAATCATTACTATAAAAATCAGGTAAATCCCCTACGATAAAAAGGACTGTATTATTAGGAGCATTACTTGGAAATGTTTGAACAATACCTTCAGAATTTACAGCTTGAATATAATATTCAATAATCATTCCATTATAAATTCCATCCAATACTGCAGAATAATATCCTCCTAATCCTTCCTGTTGCATTTCTGTAGCAATAAAACCATCTCCTAAATTATAATATAATTCTACACCTTCAACAACTCCTGTATATGCAGTAACATTAGCTGAAAAAATAATCGAAGAATTACCATACATATCTGTTAAAATAGACGGGTCATCAAAAGAAATATCCTCAAATGCATCATGAATAATACTTAATCCACTAATGCTAATTCCATCGATACCATTGACACCTGTATTTAATGGATCAAGATAACTTGACAGTCCTAAGTCCCAAGCTAAATCAAACCTTCCATATCCATGTGTATATTGCTGATCACAATAGCAATCAGGTGATGGGTCACAATAATTTGTATAGATATAGCTACAAATACCTACTTGTCGTTTATTTTCATCAAAGAATGGAGAACCAGAGGAGCCTGGAATAACACGACCATCATTATACTGAAATTCCCAGTAGTAACCATTTGCATTTACACTCGTACCTTCCTGACTGATTTTTTTAATTCCAGCTCCAGGGTGATGTACCCCTACCGCATCTTGTGGTGGCAAACTTACTCTTGACCAACCCACATAAAAAGGATTATAGCTATCAGGTATATTTGATGTCATTTCTAATAGTGCAAAATCAGGGCCTGAATTAATATCTTCACTTGCAAGAAGTGTGGAGCCACTTACACTTTGATTTTCTGGTCCTGAAGTACCATTACAAGTTGAAGATTGATAATTAAATAAAAATACGTATCCACTTGTACTACCACTAACGCAGTGATCAGCAAATAAAACATATGGCGTTCTATCATTTAAAGTATTATTAATAACTGAAGCAGAACAAAGGCCTCCACCCATAGTTACTCTAATTGTACCATTAATTTGATCTTGAAAATTATCACCTTCAGGACATGCTACATTAATATTACAATCTTCCCTAGTTGAACCAGGAGAATGTGAAAAATAACCCATAATATCTTCATAATCATGTATTAAGCTACCAATATTAAGTCTTGTAGTTCCAAGTTCATCTTCTGGTATATTAAGTTCAATAATTACTCTTTCATCTTTTACAATTGAAGTAGGTAAAATAAAAGAATCTTTGTTATTATCAGATGTAAATGCACCTAAAAACATTGTTCTATCTTCATCATAAATAAATAATGTACTATTCTCTGACAAATAAAAATCATCAAAAATAAAACCTATACCATAGGCTCCAGATGACTCTACTCCAAGAAGATAGGTATAAATCCCATTATCAATAATGGGGTTTTCTATATCTAGAATATTAAAATTTATAGAATATTCATCTCCAAACTGAAATACCATTGGATGAAACCCTCTATCAATCAAATTATTTCTATCAGGCTCGATAAATTCAATATTTTCCTGTCTATCATAGAATTTAGGTGAGCCTCCATAAGAAATTTGTCCAAATATATTGGTAAACAATAATATAAAAAGAATAGACACTCTCATAT
>CAYVTK010000162.1:0-3400 GCA_964454465.1 uncultured bacterium
CTATGACCTTCGGGTTATGAGCCCGACGAGCTACCAGACTGCTCCACCCCGCGTCAGTTAAACCTTTGTGTTTAAGGGTGGTTAAATTATATATATTATATTACAAAAAACAAATACTAATTTATTAACTATCAATTATTTGAATTGTTCCCTTACTTTTTTCATTTATATTTTTTTTGAATTCTGATAAATGTTTATATGGGATTCCAACATATATTGAAATATCTTCTTGAAACTGATTATCTACTATTCTTCCATCATATTTCAGTATCATTGATTCTATATATTTATGATACTTATAATCTAATTTTATCATTATCTCCTTAACTAGAATCCATTTGATTAATGTAATATCCTTAACAACTAATCCTGCAGATTTTCTATAAGCATCAATTAAACCTTTTATTCCTAATTTTATTCCTCCAAAATACCGTACAACAACAATCAATCTATTTACCAATGACTTACTTTTTATAACATTTAATATTTGTCTGCCTGCTGTCCCTGAAGGTTCTCCATCATCAGCTGCATATTCTATAATCTCAGGATTATAAAATAAATCTAACTGTTTAACATTACAAATTCTATAAGCATAACAGACATGATTCGCATCTGAAAAACGATTCTGCATTTCAGATAATATCTTTTTAACCTTGTCAACTTCTTCTACACTATATGATAAAGATATAAAATGTGAATTTCTAATCTTAATTTCATCTCTTAGATTATCAGGGGTGATATAATACATGATTTATTTTTTTCTAAATGAAATACGTATAGGGACTCCATAAAAATCAAAGGCTTCTCTAAGTTGATTCTCAACATATCTCTTATAGGACTCACCTATTAGATCTGGATGATTAGAGAAGATTGCTATTAATGGTGGAGCACTACTAACCTGCGTGACATAATTTAATTTCACTTCTTTACCTTTAGTTGATGGAGGAGGATAATGTGAAATAATTTCTTTAAGTGCAATATTTAGCTTTGATGTTGTTATTTTTGATTTTCGTCTAGCATATATTTCAAGAACATTCTTTAAAACCTCTCCAACTCTAAAATTATTTTTTATTGAAATAAATTTTATAGGATAATGTTGTAAATCTGAGTATTCATATATAATATCATCTTTCATGTCTCGCATTGTATTGGTGTCTTTTTCCTCTATTAAATCCCATTTATTAATAACAATCAATAAACCTTTTCCTTTATCTATAATATATCGAATAATATTTTTATCTTGATTATCAAAGCCTTTGCTTACATCTATTAATACAGCTGAAACATCACTCTCATCAATTACCCTAAATGTTCTTAAATTGCTATAAAATTCAATTGAGTCATCTACTTTTGACCTTCTTCTTAAACCTGCAGTATCAATCATTCTAATATCTTTTTTAAAATATTTAATATAAGAATCAATAGAATCTCTAGTTGTGCCTGCAATATCTGTAACAATTGACTTTTCATCATCTAATATATAATTCATAAATGATGATTTACCAACATTTGGCATTCCTACAATTGAAAAATTAATTAAATTATCAGGAGTATTAATGTCTGGTTCTCCTGGAATTAAAGCTTCAATTTTATCTAATAACAAACCAACTTGCCGACCACTTTGGGCAGATAGAGATACATGTTCTGAAAATCCTAATTCATAAAAGTTATAAGCTAAACTTTCATTTTTTAAATCATCTATTTTATTCACAACAAGGATACAAGGTTTATTACTTTTAATAACAGCATCAGCTAATAATCGATCACTGCTTGTAATTTCATCCCTGCCATCAACAACCAACAAAATTAAATGTGCTTCATCTCTTGCAATTTCAGACTGAAAGGTAACTTGTTTTGCAATAACATCCTTACTTTTAGGGATATAACCCCCTGTATCTATTAAATGATATTTCTTTCCCAACCACTCTATTTTTGAATAGATTCTATCTCTAGTAACTCCTTCTTCTTCTGAAACTATAGACTGTCTTCTCCCTACTAAACGGTTAAATAATGTGGATTTTCCAACATTTGGTCTACCTAATATTGCTATTGTTCGTTCTAAAGCCATTTGAATTAATTTAATTTATTATAAATTATTATTAGCTAATTTATAATAAATAATTTATTTTTATTAAACTAAATACGGAGTATTTTTTTGGCGAAAAATGAAGAAATAATTGCAGCTACAGCTATGCTTCTTTCTATTGCAAAAGCAGATAATATTTTAGATAATAATGAATTAAAAACTATTTCAGATATTATAACAGATTTTTTTGAATTACCATCTAAAGATGAGAGTAATACTATGATAGAAAAAGCAGATAATGAATTAGAAAAATCTATAGATATTTTTGAATTTGGAAGAATACTTAATCAATATTGGAACTATGAAGATAAAGTCGATTTTATATGTTGTGCTTTTGAAGTTGGATGTTCTGATGGAGATTTACATTATTTCGAAGAGCATCTAATCAAAAAAGTTGCAACTATTTTAAATGTAAATCATCAAGATCTAATAAATTCTAAAATTGAAATGAAGAAGATATTCTTATAAATTAATGGAGTATATCTTTCTCTTTTTCGATAACAATACCATCAATATTTTTAATTTTTTCATCTGTTAGTTCTTGCACATTATCAAGAGCTCTTTTCAGGTTATCTTCAGATAACCCACTATCTTTTTGTACTTTTAATTTTTCATTAATATCTCGTCTAATATTTCGAATCGATACTTTTCCATCTTCAGCATATTGATGAACTGTCTTCATTAATTCTTTTCTTCTCTCTTCTGTTAATACAGGAACATTTAACCTAATGACATTTCCATCATTATTAGGTGTTAGCCCTACATTAGAATCTATAATAGCTCGTTCAATCAGCTCCAAACTTGTTGGGTCAAAAGGCTGCACTAAAAGTAGTTGCGAATCTGGCACTGATACATGAGCAATATTTTTTAATGGAGTAGGAACACCATAATAATCAACTTTAATATTGTCTAATACATTAGTTGAGGCACGACCTGTTCTTATTTGAGACATTTCATACATACAATGTTCTATAGCTTTAATCATTCTTGATTTTGCATCATTAAATATTTCATCAACCATTATATTATTTCCTCCCTTTTAAGATACTAAAGTACCGATATTTTGATATTTAACCAAGTCAGATAAACAATTTTCATGGTTAATATCAAGTACAACAATTGGCAAGTTATTTTCTTTACATAAAGTAAATGCTGTCATATCCATAACATTTAATTCCTTATCAATAACCTCTTTAAAAGTCAATGTATCATATCTAACAGCATCTTTATTTATAATAGGATCACTTGAATATATTCCATCAACTTTTGTCCCTTTAATAATAACATCAGCATTAATTTCAATTCCCCTTAAAG
>CAYVTK010000163.1:0-3379 GCA_964454465.1 uncultured bacterium
CATACAGCATTTAATAATATAGTTGATATGGGTATATTTGAAGGTATTTTTATTAATGGAGCTAAGACAGCCGGAGAAGCTGTAGTGCATGGAAAATTAGCACTTAATGAAATTTATCCCCAAAATCCCAATGATAATGTTTATTTATTTGCAACATGGAATAATTTATTAGGAGACCCTGCATTGCAGCTATGGACATCCTCTCCTCAAACAATGGTTGTACAGCATAATCAGATGCTTCTCAATGGTTCTAATAATTTTCAAGTTGAGGTATCTGATCAGCAAGGGAATCCTATAGAAGGGGTTATGGTCACCCTTTCACGAGATGATGAATTTATAGATAATCTTTTTGAATCTGTATATACAAATTCTAGTGGAATTGCAGATTTTTCTTTTGACTCACCTATAAACTCAGGAACTATTAATGTTGTTTCTAGAATGCAAAATTATATTCCTGATGAATCATTTTTTGTTATGTCTGATGATTTGCCTGAAATTATTTTAGATGATCAGACTATATCGATTGAAGATTTATCAGGTAATAATGATGGTAACCTCAATCCAAGTGAAATAGCAAATTTAAACATAGAAATTAAGAATAATTCTGATACAGATGTACAGTTTCTTATGGCTGACTGTACTACTAATTCACCCTATATAACTCTTTCAAATAATTTAAACTTAAATATTGGTACTTTGGATTCTAATGCCTCAGCACAAATTAATAATATATCGATTTCTGCTTCAGATTTAATGTCAGATGTAGATGATCCAATGATAAGACTTACGGTTTATTCAACATCAGATGATTTGTTGTGGAATTACATTGTCCCAATCAATTTTAAATCAGCAAATCTTGAATTATCCTATAGCCTGAATTCAAATCTTAGTGTTGGGGGATCCTCTGATGTTAATTTTGAGATTTATAATTCTGGTTCTATGCCATTAGGAGATTTAGTAGGAGAAATTAATTATAATAGCCCTTTATTAACTTTTAATAATGATACTTTTTCATTTGGGCCTATTGGGTCGGGTGAAAGTATTTATTCCACAGATAATATTTCTATATCAGTTGATAGTGCTGTTATTAATGGATCTATTATTTCTGTACCTATAAATTTATCTTCTTCAGATGGATATCAAACTCAATCTATCGTTTCATTCCAAGTTGGTAATATAACTGTTAATGATCCTGTAGGTCCTGATATGCATGGATATTATATCTACGATACTGGAGATACATCATATGAACTTGCTCCAAGTTATGAATGGATAGAAATAGACCCTAATTATGGAGGGAATGGTAGTGAAGTTGATATTTATGATGGAGGGAATAATCAGGATGATGTTACGACAATATCATTACCTTTTGCATTTACTTTTTATGGTATCAGCTATAATAGCATTAGTATTTGTTCAAATGGATGGATTTCATTTGGGGGTACTGATATGAGTTCATTTAGAAATTATACACTCCCTGGTCCAGGAGGTCCTTCTCCAATAGTTGCTGTTTTTTGGGATGATTTAAAAACTACAAGTGGAGGTGACGTTTATTATTACCATAATCAAGTTGATGACTCTTTTATCGTAGAATGGTCTGATTTAAGAACATATTTAAATAATTCATCTGAATCATTCCAGGTTATACTTTATAATTCTGGAGATGAAACTCCAACAGGTGATGATGAAATTAAACTTCAATACAATAATTTTAATAATACAAGTATTGGTGATTATCCTGTTGGAAACTATGAAGGTGCTGTTATTCATGGGCAATATTGTACAGTAGGAATTGAGAATCATTTATCAAATGATGGATTGGAATATACTTTTAATAATACTTATGCAGCTGGAGCAAGAACACTGACAGATCAATCTGCATTATTCATTACAACAAGAGGTTCGACACCTTATGCTCAGCCTGAAGCTGCATATAGTAGTAATGAATTTGTTTTTAATGTTGCTCTAGGTGAAGAATATTCAGAGCAATTAACTATAAGTAATAATGGAGAATTTGGTTCTGAATTAATTTATGATATAAGTTCTGGTCCCTTCCCAGTAGGTTCAGATCAAGTTGATAGTTTTGGTTATGCATGGACGGATTCAAGAGAGAGCCCTGAAATTATTAATTATAGTTGGATTGATATTCAAAATGAAGAAAATATAGAAATTATTGAATTTGAAAATAATGATACTGCTACTGAGATTAATATAGGTTTTGATTTCCTTTTTTATGATGAAGTTTATACAACCTGTTTAGTTAATCCTAATGGATGGGTTGGATTTGAAGATGATAATGATGGATGGAATAATCAAGCTGTATTTGATGAAGAATCTCCAAATGCAGCAATCTTTGCATTTTGGGATGATTTAAATCCTGCGTATAGTGGTAATGAATTAGGCTCAGGAGAAATAAAATATCATTCTGATTCTAATCGTTTGGTATTATGGTTTGATGATGTCATTCATTGGATGGATACTAATAGAATGTATAATTTTCAATTAGTACTTCATAAATCTGGTGAAATAAATATTAACTATCAATCTATGCAAGGCGATTTAGAGTCTGCAACAATTGGTATTAAGTCTCCATCTGGGAATGATGGTTTAGAAGTTGTCTATAATGATTCCTTTATTGAAAATGATTTGAGTTTAAGTTTTAATACCTCAAATTGGCTATCCTCTAGTTTACTTTCAGGGAATTCTAGTCAGTTATCAAGTGGTTCATCAGCAACATATTTGGTAAATATTGATGCTAGCAGTTTAAATGCTGGTATTTATTATGCCTATATCATCAGCAATACTAATGCTATGAATGATTTTGATATTATCCCTGTAACATTGAATGCACAAAGTAGTTTTCTATATGGAGATATTAATCAAGATACAGTTATTGATGTATTAGATGTTGTAATGTTTGTTACAATTGTTATGGGTGAATATGAGCCTTCTGGTCTTGAAGAGTTATTAGGTGATTTGAATACGGATGGAACAATTAATGTTCAGGATATTATTCTATTAGTTAATATTATACTTTCTAATTAATACTTTATAATTCTTTTAAATCAGAGAGTAATTGAATTAACATATCTTTAGCATCACCAAAAACCATAATAGAATTATCATATCCAAATAATTCATTTTGAACTCCAGCAAACCCTGTATTCATCGTTCGTTTATTAATGATAACAGTTCTTGCTTTATCAACATTTAGTATTGGCATACCATAGATTGGACTATTTTTATCTGACCTTGCTGCAGGATTTACAACATCATTTGCACCAAGTACAATAGCAACGTCACAATCTTCAAACTCAGGATTAATTTCATCTAAATCTTTTAATTGCTCATAAGGAATATTTGCTTCAGCTAATAATAC
>CAYVTK010000164.1:0-3379 GCA_964454465.1 uncultured bacterium
GTCTTTATTTTTTTGACGTTGCATAATAGACATGGTAACTTCAGCTAAATAGTCAAGAGTTAAATAATCTATATCACCATAATTAATTAAATTAACTGGCGCATCCACACTGTCACCCCAAAAACCTTGCCCATTAGCTATTTTAATACGTTTCATTAAACTTGGAAAACTCCATAATTTGCCTTTTCTATATAATCTTGATTTGATATACTTTCTAAGGCTCTAATAAGGACGTAGCGTGTATCAACAGGATTAATAACTTCATCAAACCACATCCTAGCAGCCCCATAAAAAACATCCGATTGCCTATCATAATTATCTTTAATTTCTTTGTATATTTTTTCTTTTTCCTTGTCATTTAAATTTCCAAGTTTAGATATTCTAATATCATAAAGAACTTTGGCAGCTTGCTCTCCACCCATAACGGCTACCTTTGCTGATGGCCAAGCAAATAAATATCTAGGTTTATAGGCACGTCCAGACATAGCATAATTTCCTGCTCCATAACTACCTCCAATGACAAGAGAAATTTTTGGGACCCTGCAATTAGAAACAGCATTAACTAGTTTTGCTCCATCTTTAGCTATTCCAGACCATTCAGAATGTTTTCCAACCATGAAGCCATTAACATCATGAATAAAGAGAATTGGAATTTTATCCTGGCTACAATTCATGATAAATCGTGCTGCCTTATCTGATGAATCATTGTATATAACTCCTCCAAGCTGAACCTGCCCCTCTTCTGATTTTACAACATGCCTTTGATTTGCTATAATCCCAATAGTATAACCTCCTATTTTTCCATGGCCACAAATTAAAGTTTTACCGTAATCCTTTTTATATTCGTCAAAATCACTTCCATCTATTATCCTCGCAATAATTTCTTTCATGTCATACTGTTTTGTTAACTCAGGATTAATTAATCCTAAAAAATCTTCAGAATTAAAATTTGGGCTCTTAAAATCATTTTTCTTTATAAAAAGAGAGTTTTGAGAAAAATTAATATTTGAAATAATTTTTCTTATGCGAATAAGAGCAGCATAGTCATCTTTTTCTTTATAATCTGCCGTTCCACTAATTCCAGAATGAGTAGTAGAGCCACCTAGAGTTTCTTCATCAATTTCTTGTCCTATTGCAGCTTTAACTAATGCGGGACCAGCTAAAAACATACTTGCTCCATCAACAATAACATATTTATCACACATTACAGGCAGATAGGCCCCACCTGCAACACAAGGACCCATTACACAGGCTATCTGAGGTATTCCTTTAGATGATATAATTGCATTATTGTAAAAGATGCGTCCAAAATGATTTTCATCTGGAAAAACTTGGTCTTGCAGTGGAAGGAAAACACCAGCAGAATCAACAAGGTAAATAATAGGAATATTGTTCTCTAGTGCTATTTCTTGAGCTCTTAAAGTTTTCTTTAAAGATAATTCAAAATAAGCGCCTGCTTTAACAGTTGCATCATTACCTACTATCATACATTCCTGAGTATGTATTTTACCTAATCCTATAATAACCCCTGCAGCAGGAACCTTGCCATACTCCTTATACATTTCATATGCAGCAAATTTACCTAATTCTAAAAAAACACTATCGGGATCAATTAAATTTTCAATACGCTCTCTTACAGTAAGCCTGCCTTTAGAGTGTTGCTTTCCAATATAAATATCGCCACCACCAGACAATATTTCTTTAGATATAGAGTTATAACGAGAAATAAGATTTTTAAATAAATTATTATTTTCTTTATAACTAGTAGATTTTTTTTCTATTTTTTTCCCTATTTTAGTCATTACTATTAGACCAACGTCCCATTTTATCATATTTAATTATTCTATTATCAATCAGATTTTGAGGACCTACATCAATTAATTGAGATAATGCAGCTAAAAATCCTGATTTTAAATATTTTGCAGATTCCTTATAATTATTATTAGCTCCCCCAAGAGGCTCTTGAATCAAAGAATCAGCAATACCCATCTCTAGAAGATCTGTAGCAGAAACTCTCATTGCATCAGCTGCTTTTTTTGATTGAGCTGGATCTCTAAATAATATAGAAGCGCATCCCTCAGGAGAAATAACTGAAAACCATGTATTCTCCATACATAACAATCTATCACAAATGCCAATAGCAAGAGCTCCTCCTGAAGCACCTTCGCCTATCACAATAGAAATAATAGGGACTTTAATTGCCGACATTTCAAAAATATTTCTTGCAATAGCTTCAGCCTGCCCTCTCTCTTCTGCGCCAATACCAGGATAAGCTCCAGGAGTATCTATCAATGTCAATATAGGTATATCAAATTTTTCAGCAAGCTTCATAATCCTTAAGGCTTTTCTATATCCCTCTGGCCTTGTCATTCCAAAATTTCTTTTTAGTTTTTCTTTTGTTCCTCTACCCTTTTCTTGGGCAATAATTATAATTGACTTTGAGTCAATCTCTGCTATACCTGTAATAATTGCAGAATCATCAGAAAATTTACGATCTCCATGAAATTCATACCATTTATCTGTAATAAGCCTAATATAATCACTGCTATAAGGCCTGTTTGGATGTCTGGCTATTTCTATCTTCTGCCACCTTGTAAGATCACCATAAATTTCTCTTTTTTTTGCAAGGAGCTTTTTTTCTAATACATCAACACTTGACCCTACATCTATACCTGTCCTATATGATGTTTTTTTTAAATCATCAATCTGTTCATCAATTCTTCTTAAAGGCTCTTCAAAATCTAATATATATTCATTCATATTTTTTCTATCTAATAAGGATTAAAAGAAAAATAATCCTTTTATATTATATCCTATAATCATCAAAATCAACGAATAAGTCTAAATATTTTTTTAATTCTAAGCATAGGAACCATATAAATTGCCTCAAATATAATTTTATTTGACATTTTAGATATACCTATAGATCTATCATAAAAAATAATAGGTATTTCTTTAATCGTATATTTTTTCAACCAAGTTAAAAAATTCATTTCAATTTGAAAGGCGTACCCTGTAGATTTAATATTTTCAAGATCGATACTTTTTAAAACTTTAACATTAAAGCATTTAAATCCACCCGTAGAGTCATATATTGGAAGACCCGTAATAAGCTTAGAATAAATATTCGCAAAATAACTTAAAAATAAACGTCTTAGAGGCCAATTAACTACATTAATACCTGTTTTATATCTACTTCCAATAACTAAATCATATTTTTCAGACTTATCTAATAGCCTCGGTATATCATTGGGGTTATGAGATAAATCTGCATCTATTTGAACAATCTTATCAAAACATTTATCAATACCCCATATAAAACCTGCACAATATGCAGTTCCCAGACCTAGCTTCTTCTGTCTATTCAATAAATTTAAAT
>CAYVTK010000165.1:0-3373 GCA_964454465.1 uncultured bacterium
TTCTGAAATAAATTTGATAATTTTTGGAGTAGAATCAATATCACTCATAGGAGTGTATTCAATCAGAAGAATATTATCTTCATTAAGTAAACCTATATTTGTTTCTATAAATTCAAGCTCTCCAGTATCTTCATTTAAAACTTTTAAAGATTCTAATAAATTAGAAAAAACATCGGAATTTTTATCAATCATACATGGAAAATCAATGCAATTAGATATTTCAGATAAATTTCCTAAATCATCAAAATTTAATGGGACATAGTTCTCATCTGTAGAGACTATCATAGATACAGAACCTACAAAAATACTACTATTTTCAATATCACTTGACATAGACACTGCATATAATGAATTATTTATACTTTGCTTTGTAGAACTATTAATTGGAGAAAGATATGTTGGATTAGATGGAAGCAAGTTAATGTCTGTATATGTATCAGGTTCTATCCAGTCACCAATTATAATAGTAAAAGGAACTTTTAATCCAAAATTTCCTGATATAGATGCTTGATCTCCAGGTTCAAGATAGCCTATACCATTTAATGACGCTTCCCCAGACACCCTTAACTCATCTGAAGTATTTTCTAAAAATTCAGTTAACGTTATCGGTCCATTCGACCCATTTTCCAATGTATAAACATTTTCTGTCTGACCATCAGAGACTGTATAACTATCACCTTGTATAGTTATCATTGTATTAGCAGATGTATTAAAATCATCAGGAATATTAAGGACTATTTCAAGAGCTAATGTTGAGACAACTTCACCTTCTAGAAGAGATTCTAGATTAAAAGTTAATGTGTTATCTATTTTAATTTGGTTATCAAGATTAATAATAAGTATAGGATCAACAAATTCTAATCCTTCTATTCCATAAGGGACACTACTTAGAGTTAAAGAAGGTACATCAATAATAAAATCGTGTACTACAGTTGTAATTCTATCAAACTTAATAGGTTTAATCGCAACTTCTTTAATATCAAAACTATATAAATTTTCGAGTATGAAAGTTCCTTCTTTTGAGGGATAATTCATAGCTATGCCCATATAGATATCGGTGATTGCTTCTTGAGGTTCTTCAGGAGGTATTACAGGATAATGTTGTATTGAGGCTTCATTAAATGGTGTTATCTGCTGTTCTGTACCTCCATTTTCATTAACTACAAATTCAATAAGTTCTAAAGTCTCACCTTGTTGATTCATGAAATTTAATAGATCTAGTGATATTGTTAGAGGAATTTGAGAATTATTTGTTATTTGAAGTTCTAGTTGATTTAAAGATTCTCCCAGTTCATTTTGTGTATCAGAGGATATATCCCCCGCTAAAATAGAAAAAATATTATTTACTAGTGGAAATGATTCTTCTCTATTTTCAGAAAAAGGCTTCGTAGTTCCTGTGATTGAATAAATATTATCAATATTTACTTCTCCATTAATATCAATGGAATATTCCATATTTGGATCAACTTCAAACCCATTACATTCATAAGAATTAGGTGGAAAAACTGTCATATCTATACATGTATTGCAACTAAATGTTTGTTCATAATCAGGGGAAATCGTGTAATGAAATGAAATATTTTCCCCTATATTCTTCTCTATATCAATAGATGTATTTTGATTGCTGAAAATCTGATTGCTTACACCATTTGCTTCACTTGACATAGTATATTCAATTTTTACTGGATATAGAAAATTAGTATGATCAAGGTTTAATGTAATATTCCCCTCTGTGATTGTGATATACTCATAATCACTAAAGAGGACATCTAAAACTTCAAGAGGTACGGGAATGGAGGTTTGACCTGAAATATTCTGATGAAATTCATGAACATCAAAACATTCTATCCCTATATTTAAAGGAATATTATTAGGAACTGGTATGGTCTCATCAAGTACAATTGAAGGAATCTCTATTTCATCTACCAAATCAGCTAATGAAAAACTAATTGGAGCTAGAGTAAATTCTGAGGTAAGAAAATATTCAGATGGAATACCAAGCTCATCAAACATCTGATCTTCATATTCCAAGCAAACTAAATCATCATCACATTCTACAATGCCTTCACTATCTATAATTTGATTAAACGGATAATCTGCATCCAATAACGTTATAGTGTAAGGAGCTGTCCAAGATGGTAATTCAAAATTTTCACAGGAAATAAATAAAACTAATAAAATAAAATGTAAATGTCTTATTAATTTCAAAAGAGATGGTTTGAAAATATTAATATCTATATTGATCAGATTTAAAAGGACCTTTTTCATTAACACCTATATAATCTGCTTGTTTTTTTGTTAATTTTGTTAACTTAATATCTAGATGTTCTAAATGTAATTTTGCGACCTCTTCATCTAAATGTTTTGATAAAACGTGTACACCTTTATCAAATTCTTTATTCCATAGAGCAATCTGAGCTAATGTTTGATTAGTAAAAGAAGTAGACATCACAAATGAAGAATGCCCTGTTGCATTTCCTAAATTAACTAATCGTCCCCTTGATAAGAGTATAATTGAATGACCATCTTTAAAAGTAAACTTATCTACTTGTGGTTTAATGTTAGATTCTTTTATATCAGGATTATTCTCTAGAGAAGCCACATCAATTTCATGATCAAAATGTCCAATATTGCACAAAATAGAATTATCTTTCATATTTTTCATATGATTATATGTAATAACATCGCAATTCCCTGTTGTTGTTACAAATATATCACCATATTTACATGCATCATCCATAGTAACAACAGAATACCCTTCCATTGCAGCTTGAAGCGCACAGATAGGATCAATTTCAGTTACAAAAACTTGAGCTCCATAACCAGACATAGATTGTACGCACCCTTTACCAACATCACCATATCCACATACAATAATTTTTTTTCCAGCAAGCATAATATCAGTTGCTCTTTTAATACCATCTGCAAGAGATTCTCTACAACCATATTTATTATCAAATTTTGATTTTGTCACAGAATCATTAACATTAATTGCAGGAAAAGGTAAATTCCCTCTTTCCATTAACTGGTATAATCTGCTTACTCCAGTGGTGGTTTCTTCAGAAACACCTTTTATATCTTTGATCAAATCTGGTCTTTTCTGTAATACATATTCTGTTAAATCTCCACCATCATCCAATAAAATATTTGGTCCCTGATCATTTCCAAAATCTACAGTCTGCTCAATGCACCAGTTATATTCTTCTTCAGTTTCTCCTTTCCAGGCAAAAACTGGAAATCCCGCATCTGCAATAGCTGCAGCGGCATGGTCTTGAGTTGAATAAATATTACAGGAGGACCACCGTACTTCCGCACCTAAATAGACAAGCGTTTCAATTAATACTGCTGTCTGCACAGTCATGTGAATACATCC
>CAYVTK010000166.1:0-3352 GCA_964454465.1 uncultured bacterium
AAATAACAAAAGAAGATTTTATTATTGATTGGAGTAAATCAGCATTAAGCATTCATAATAAAATACGGGCGCTATCTTATAGGGGAGCATATGGATTTTACAGAAAAAAAAGAGTGAAATTTTTTGATACTTTTATATATAAAACTTTGCAAAAAAATAATATAGGAGACTTTTACTATAAAAATAATACTATTTATATTCAAACAGGAAAAGATTGTCTGGCTGTATCAAAATTGCAAACTGAAGGCCGACGAGCTATAAATGCCAACGATTTTTATAATAGTTTAAAAGAAGGACCTTTAAATTTTGAATAATAAGAATCCTCGTTATATAATATATGAAATATTATATAATTTCTTTACTACAAAAACATCTCTAAAATTTATAATTGGAAAATATCCCTTAAAAAGAAAAGACAGTGCCTTTATAATAAATATTCTAAAAGGAATTCTTAGAGATAAAAAAATATTAGACCAAAATATATATTTGTATTCAAAAAGAAAGAAAAATGATTTAAAAAGCATGATTTTGCTTTATATAGGAACTTATCAGTTACTTTATTGTGATTCTGTTCCTGATTATGCCGCTATTAATACTACTGTTGATATGGCGAAATCTATTAATATCAAATCTTCGGGTTTTATTAATGCAATACTTAGGAATATAAATAGGCAGCCATATAAAAGAGATAAAACAAATCCTATTGATATTTATTATAGCTATCCAAAATGGTTCTTAGGAGAATTGAGCAAGATATATAAAAATGAAATACATTCAATATGTGAAATAAATTCAAAGGAACCTCCCTTATGGATACGGATTAATACATTAAAGACTAGCTTAGATGAAATCTCAACTACTCTATCTAAAGAAAAAATACTATTTTCAAAGGATGAATTTTTATCTAATTATATTAAATTTGAGGGTTTTGATAAACGGGGAGTCCTCCTAACTCTTATTAAAGAAGGAAAAGTATATGTTCAGAACCCTTCTTCAGGATTTGTTATAAAGCTTTTAAAGCCATTTAAAAATGACATCATATTAGATGCCTGTAGCGCTCCAGGAGGAAAAGCTTCTTATATAGCTGAATTAACAGAAAATAAAGCAGATATAACATGTATGGATATCAACGAAAATAGAATAGAAAGAATGAAAAAGAATTTTAATATTCTTAGAGTAAAAAATGTTAATTTTTTGAATGCTAATGCAAGTTCAATTAAAAATAATAAAAAATACAATAAAATACTCTTAGATTTACCTTGTACGAGTTCAGGAACAATTAGGAAAAATCCTGATATAAAATGGATAATAAATAAGAACAATCTTAAAAAAATACGAGAATTGCAATATGCTATATTAGATAATATGAAAAACAGTCTAGAAGATAAAGGTGAGATAATTTATAGCACATGTTCTATATTATCTGAAGAAAATGATCAAAATATAATTAAATTCCTTAATAAGAATTCAAACTTTTCCATTTCAGAAATCGATAAGAATATCCCAAATATATTTAAAAATAAATTAGGTGGAATCACAATATTGCCAAATAGCAAGGATTACGAAGGAATGTTTGCTATAAAAATAAAGAAAAATGCTTAAAAAAATATTTAAATATATATTTGCCTTTATTATCACCTTTGCTCTTTTTATTCTATCGATCAATTATATACTATTACCATTAGTCGCAAATAAAAACAAAGAAGTTTACTTATCGGATGTAAGAGGATTAAATATAAATGAAGCCAAAATAGTATTAAAAAAATTCAATGTTAAAACATTTTACATTAACCATAAAGAAGGGTATTTTGAAAATGAAGTTTTAAATATGTCACCTAGGGCATTCACAAAAGTCAAAGAAGGAAGAGATATTAAACTTACTGTAATTAGAAAAAAAGAAGATATAATAATAGAAGATTTTACAAATAAATCATTTAGAAATATCAATCTTTACTTAGATAGAAAAGGCATACCGTTAGATACAATAATCTATGAATATAGCGAATTAATTAATAAAGATTATATTATAAGTCAATATCCAAAAAAAGGTGAAAAAATATTAGAAGAGAAAGGTGTCACTCTAGTAGTTAGCTCAGGAATTCCGCCAGACTATTACATAGTGCCTAACTTAATTAATCTAAGCCTAAATAAAGGAATTAGAAAAATATATGAATCAGGTTTACTTGTAGGTGAAAAAAAATATGAATATGTAGATAGTCTCTTGAATAATACAATAATACAACAAAACCAACCGGCATTTAAACGTTTATCTATGCCAATTGAAATAAATTTAATAATTTCAACCGATGAAAAATAATCAAAGGAACATATCACCCTCAATTTTATCAGCAAATTTCACTAACTTAAAAGAAGATATTGATGCTGTTGAAAAATTAGGGGTAGAAAGATTGCATATTGATGTTATGGATGGACATTTTGTTCCCAATCTAACATTTGGACCATTTATAATTAAACAAATCAGGGAAACAACAAGTCTACATTTAGAAACCCACTTAATGATTTCAAATCCTGAGGAATATATAAAACATTATGCAGAAGCTGGATCAGATACAATCATTATACATCATGAGGCTAGTAAAAATCATATAAAAGATTTAAAACTGATAAAATCATATAACAAGTTATCAGGTATAGCTATAAATCCAGACACATCTCATGAGTCAATTAATCCATATCTTGAATATTTAGACTATATACTCATTATGTCAGTATTTCCAGGCTTTGGAGGACAATCATTTATAAGGGAAACTCTAAAAAAAATGGAATTACTTGCAAATATGACAAAAAATAAAAATATTTTAATAGGTGTTGATGGAGGTGTTAATCTTAAAACAATAAATGATGTCTACAAGACGGGGATTGACATTACTATTGTAGGATCAGCTCTATATGGAGCTGATAATATAGAAGAACGCTACAATGACTTACTAAATGCTAATTAAAGAAAAAAAATACACTAACACAAAACTCACATATTTTTTTAACAATTAACTAAAGTATGAATTTTATTTCAAGCATCTATCTTTGGCTCTTACCCCTTATTTCGATACCTTTATTAATTTATTTATTTAATAGAAGGAAATTGAAAGATATTCATTTTAGCTCACTTATCTTTTTAAATAAAATTAAAGATGATTTTATAAAAAAAATAAATATTACAAATATACTTCTCCTAATTATAAGAACATTAATTATTTTATTCTTTATTATCATGATGTCAAGGCCAACATATAGCTCATTTTACAAATCAAGTAGCAATGCTGAGGGAATAGTAATTATCGCAGTAGATAATTCCATATCTATGTCAAAATACCTCAATAATATTAAACAT
>CAYVTK010000167.1:0-3330 GCA_964454465.1 uncultured bacterium
CCGGCTGACCGAACCAATCCGAAGGTCCGAGAGAGCCACTCCATGCAGTTGCTCAAGGATGCGCCCCTTTCCATGGGGCTTGGCATCAAGCGCGAAAAACCCCGCCACTACTAGGCCTAACCCTCATAAATAGAGAGATAATATATCATGCCCACTTTTGTTTATATGACCCGGTGCGACGGATGCGGACATTGCGTAGATATCTGCCCGTCCGACATCATGCACATCGATAAGATTAATCGACGCGCCTATAATATCGAGCCCAACACGTGTTGGGAATGTTACTCCTGTGTAAAGGCCTGTCCACAAAATGCTATTGACGTGCGCGGTTACGCTGACTTTGCTCCGCTAGGTCATAGCGTTCGAGTCGACCGCGATGAGGATAAGGGAACGATCGCGTGGAAAGTTAAATTCAGGGATGGCACGGAAAAGAACTTCCTGTCTCCAATCACCACCAAGCCTTGGGGCAGAGACATTCCAAAGCTTGAAGATGTTCCCGGACCTACCCAAGAACAACGTAATAGTGAATTGTTGTATAACGAACCAAAATATATCCGTTTTGATGACGGAGGCCTGCATACTTTGGAATCTAACGGCCTCACGTTGAAACAGGGAGTGTACTATTAATGGGCTACAAAACGATCGTAGAAGACAATATCGATATTTTGGTTGCGGGTGCAGGCCTGGGCGGGACCGGCGCGGCATTCGAAGCCAGATACTGGGGCCAAGATAAGAAAATTGTCGTTGCCGAGAAGGCTAATATTGACCGCTCCGGCGCTGTTGCCCAAGGGCTTTACGCAATCAACTGCTACATGGGTACCCGCTTTGGCGAGAATAACCCAGAAGATCACGTGCAGTATGCACGCATCGACTTGATGGGTTTGGTGCGCGAGGACCTTTTATTCGATATGGCCCGACACGTCGACTCCGCGGTTCACCAGTTTGAAGAGTGGGGCCTCCCGATTATGCAGGATGCCGAAAAAGGTTCCTATTTGCGCGAAGGACGATGGCAGATTATGATTCACGGAGAATCGTATAAGCCCATCGTGGCGGAGGCTGCGAAAAAGTCTGCAGATAAGGTTTATAACCGCATCTGCCTTACGCACTTACTTATGGATGAAGCCAAGGAAAACCGAATTGCCGGCGCCGTCGGATTTAATTGCCGCACCGGCGATTTCCACGTATTCAAATCCAAAACAGTTATTTGCGGCGCCGGTGGTGCTTCCAATATCTTCAAACCGCGTTCAACGGGTGAAGGTATGGGTCGTACCTGGTACGCGCCTTGGTCGTCTGGTTCCGCCTATGGTCTAATGATCAATGCTGGCGCCAAGATGACGCAGATGGAAAACCGCATCGTACTAGCCCGCTTCAAAGATGGTTTTGGACCGGTAGGCGCCTACTTCCTACATCTCAAAACCTATACCCAAAATGGCCTCGGCGAAGAGTTCGAATCCACTTGGTGGCCGCAACTACAAGAAATGGTTGGCAAGGAATATCTGGATCCGGAACTTTCCCATAAAACCCACAGGCCGATACCAACCTGTTTGCGTAACCATGCTATGATATCCGAGGTGAACGCCGGACGCGGCCCGATCCATATGGTCACTATGGAAGCCTTTCAAGACCCACATCTCGAAGAAGTGGGCTGGGAAAACTTCTTGGGGATGACTATAGGACAGGCCGTACTGTGGGCAGCAACGGATGTGGACCCCAAAAATGAAAACCCGGAACTGACCACGTCTGAACCCTACGTGATGGGTTCGCATGCCACGGGCAGCGGGGCATGGTGTTCTGGTCCCGCGGATGTTTCCCCACCCGAGTATTTCTGGGGTTACAACCGTATGATGACCATAGAAGGGTTGTTTGGGGCTGGCGACGCCGTCGGCGGTACTCCGCACGCATTCTCGTCGGGCTCTTTTACCGAAGGACGCCTCTCCGCTAAGGCAGCCTGCCGATATATCGATGATGGCAAGGGCGAAGGCATCGTTGTATCTGACAAGCGGATTAAAGAACTGAAGGAAGAAATCTATAAACCGATAGAGCATTATAAAATCTATCGCAATGAAGTCGTTGCTGGCGATGTCAATCCCAACTATATCAATCCACGGCAAGGTCTGGACCGTTTACAAAAACTGATGGACGAGTATTGCGGTGGCGCAACCGTCAGCTACATGACTAACGAGAAACTGCTAGGTATAGGCCTGAAAAAGCTCAAGATTATGGAAGAGGACCTAGAGAAGCTAGCGGCATCCGACTTCCATGAATTACTGCGTGCTTGGGAATTAAAGCATCGTCATCGTACGGCCGAGTGCGTAGCACAACACACAATGTTCCGCAAAGAAACTCGCTGGCCGGGCTATTACTATCGCGGAGATTACATGAAGTTAGATGATAAAAATTGGCATGTACTAACAGTTTCGCGGCGTGATCCAAAAACCGGTGAATATACTATGGAAAAGGCACCTTGTTATCACCTTGTTAAAGAGGATGCAGTTAAAGAGCCTGCTGAGTAACAGTGAATTCAAACAGGTGTTTTAATAGAACTCCTGTTTATTTCGACCTTAGGAATAGGTATATGCGTTTCGGTATTTTTGTGGGGCCTGTTGCGAGGAATTTTTGGCTAGGACTAAGATCTATAAATGAACATTACCGAAAAAACAGACGACGAAATTCTTGCTATAGCCAACCCGCTGTGGAGCCACCTTGTACATGCCTCGAATATTGGGCAATACGGGGAATTTGTAAAGCATTTTTCCGAGAATTTGGTACTAGGTTTAAATGAAATAGAGGTGGGGAAACAATTTACAAACAGCGAATTAACAAGAAACCTGTCCGAATCGATTGAGTTCATTGGTACCATACGTCGCGGCGAGCACGTGACTGTACTTTACCGCCAGCGTAGTACAAAAAAGGAGGGGGAGTGGCTCGGCAGACTTGTCCTCGGATACGAAAATGAGGAGGTCAGGATTTTCGGAGCCTCTATCTTTTGATCATGAAAAGCGAATTTAATATGAACGAGACAATTCAAGACAGTAAGTATGTGGAACTAACATACAGGGTGATAGACCAAAAATCAGAAGAGATTCTTGTCGCGGTCGAATTTCCAATCGGCTATGTTCACGGCGTCAACGATATCCTAGCTCCCGCAGTAACGAAAGAACTGGAAGGTAGATCCGCGGGTGACGTGATCAAGGTGCCAATCGATTGCAATCAAATTTATGGCCCAAGAGACGAGTCACTGGTTTTTACAGATCGTATAGAAAATGTTCCCAAAGAATATAGGGAAGTCGGCACCACTCTTCAAACTGAGAATGAAAAAGGCGAGACACA
>CAYVTK010000168.1:0-3319 GCA_964454465.1 uncultured bacterium
GATAAGAGCATATCTCTTGATGTCATACCATAGGCTAAACAAAAAGCTTGATTTCTATAATATGGATAAGCATAGTCTATATCTGAATTCATAGAATATGCAGCTGCAACTTGCGCTGCTTCATGGCCCGATGCTCCTATATGAAAAAAACCTTTCCCTTGTTTAAGGAGAATAAGCTGTTTCTCATCTAATCGTCTAGATTTAAACATCAATGAAAAGATGCCTAATAAATCTTTTTTTGAATGGTTTTTATATCTCTTCAATTTTAAATATTTTAGTAAAATTAGTTGATAAGGATTCTATAACCTCATGCTTTGGAATATCTTTAGATAATACATCAGACATAGATGTAATACCATACTCTTGTATTCCACATGGAATCATACTATCATAATATTCCATTTTTGGAATTAAGTTTAATGCAAAGCCATGCATTGTGACCCACCGTGAAAGTCGTACACCCATTGCACAAATTTTTTCATCATCAACCCAAACTCCTATCATACCATCTTTGCGTTCAGCTGCTATATTATAATCATCTAAAGTCATTATGATAACTTTCTCTAAGCTTCGCATATACCAACTCACACTTTTTTTAAAATGTTTTAAATTAATGATAGGATAGCCTACAATCTGACCTGGACCATGATATGTAACCTGGCCTCCTCTATCTGTTTCTATAACATCAATATCTTTAGGATATGAATTAAGTAAAAAATCTTTATTTGCATTTTTCCCAAAAGTATACACATGATCATGCTCTAAAAATAAAACTGTACTAGAAATTATTTCATTTTTAACAGCATCATGTAAGTCTTGTTGAAGTTCCCATATGGGACGATAACTTTTTTGTCCTAAATAAACAAAATTAATAGGATTATTTTTTAAATTAAGAATTTCTTCTTTAATTGCTGATATAGAATAATCTTTTCCTGAAAGATCTGATATGTTTTCTATTAAGCAATCAGATATCATATATGAATTGCCTCATCTAGCGCAACGCCTGTTGACTCTTGTATTGCTTCTGATAGGGTTGGATGCGGATGTATTGTTTTAAGGATTTCATGATACGTTGTTTCTAATGTTCTGGCTATTGCAATCTCACTAATAAGATTAGATGCATTATTCCCTATAATATGACATCCTAAAAGCTCTCCATATTGTGCATCATAAATTGTTTTAACAAAACCATCATGACTACCATCTGCTAAACTCTTACCTAATGCTCTAAATGGGAATTTTCCAACTTTGATTTCATAACCTTTTTCTTTTGCAACCTTTTCAGTTAATCCAACAGAAGCTATCTCAGGCTCACAGTAAGTACATGCGGGGATATTATCATAGCAAATTCCTTTAGTTGTAACACCACAAATATGTTCAATAGCTTCAATTCCTTCTGCTGAAGCTACATGAGCTAATAAAGGAGGGCCACTAACATCACCAATCGCATAAACATTAGGAATACTGCTTTGCATATGCTTATTTGTTGATATAAAATCTCTATCCATTTTAATATTTAAATCTTCTAATCCTAAATTAAAGATATTCCCAGATACACCAACAGCAACTAATACAATATCGGTTTCTATAACATCTTTCCCTAAATAGAGTTTAACAGATTTTTTTCCTTTACTAACTTTATCTACTGTTTTATTTGTAATAATATTAATTTTTCTCTTAGAGAAAAGAGTATGTAATTCAGATGAAATCTCTAAATCTTCATTAGGCAGAATATTTTCTTGGGCCTCTATAAGTGTAATATCACTTCCAAAAGCATTGTACAGATGAGCAAATTCTACACCAATAGCTCCAGCTCCAATAATCACCATTCTTTTTGGAACCTCATCAAGGACCATAGCCTCCTTTGATGAAATAATTTGTTTATGATCAATGGTTAGACTTGGTAGATCTTTTTGTTTTGTCCCTGTTGCAATAATAATATGATTTGATGTGACAACCTGTTTTTTTCCATTAGATTGTTTTATAGATATACTAGTTGAGTCTTTTAGATATGCAGTTCCTGATATATAGTCAATCTTATTCTTTTTCATCAAATATTCTATACCTTTGCTTAATCTTTTTGCTATATTTCGTGAACGCTTAACAACTTTAGTCCAATTAATTTCAAATGAAGGAATTTCAATACCATATTTACTAGCATTCTTAACTAAATCTAATACATATGCATTTTTCAATAGAGATTTCGTAGGAATACATCCCCAATTCAAACATACACCACCCAGATCTTCCTTTTCAATAATTGCAACTTTTTTACCTAATTGTGCTCCTCTAATTGCAGCGACATAACCTCCTGGACCACCACCAATTACAACAATATCATACTGATTATTCATCAGAATTTTTTCCTAAGCTTAACAATATCTAAAAATTCTTTTCGTGTTTTATCATCATCTCTAAAAATACCTAACATTGCAGATGTAGACATATAGGATTGTCTTTTTTCAACACCCCTCATTTGCATACACATATGTTGAGCTTCAATAATAACAGCAACACCTCTTGGTTCTAGGACATCATTTAACATACTAGCAACCTCTTGTGTCATTCTTTCCTGAACTTGAAGCCTTCTTGCAAACATATCTAGAATTCTAGGAATTTTAGATAAACCTATAATTTTTCCATTTGGGATATATGCTATATGTGCATGTCCAAAAAATGGTAGTAAATGATGTTCGCACATACTATAAAATTCAATGTCCTTAACAGCAACCATTTGATCATATTTTTCATTAAAAATTGCGCCATTAATTAATTCTTTAACATCCTGCCTATAACCTTTAGATAAATATTCCCATGCTCTAGAAACTCGATCTGGAGTATTAAGCAATCCTTCTCGATCAGGATTTTCTCCTATCTCTTTTAATAATTCTTTAGTAAGACTTTTAATATTATTTTTATTCTCTTCAGTCATTCATTCTCCATTTGGACCATAATATTCAGTATAAATCGTAGGTGTTTCTCTTAATTTTATTTTAAATAATTGACCTCCATTTGGAATATGAGAGCTTATTTGATTCCAAATAAAAACTACTAAATTCTCCGTTGAAGGCTGTTTGTCTTTAAACCATTTAATATCTTTTTCAATTTGAGAATGATCTAAATGTTCTATGACATATTCATTAACAATTTTCTTTAAATCTGATATATTAATAATAAAACCCGAATCTTTAGATGCTTCTCCTTTAATTGTAACATCTAACAAATAATTATGTCCATGAATCTTAATATCATCTTCAAATATTTCTTCATTTTTTTCATTAGACCAATCACTATTCCAATATTTATGTGCAGCACAAAA
>CAYVTK010000169.1:0-3172 GCA_964454465.1 uncultured bacterium
GATGGAAAGAAATATGAAGATACTCTTTCTATAGTTGCAAGTTTAATTGCTGAAGATAATAAAAAGACTAATATTAATAAAGATTATTCATCTAGAATTATTGATTTTAATAATCGCTATCAAGAAGTTCTATCATTTCTTAGAACTTCTAATCTTATGCATGATTTAAAACCTTTAGATATAGAATTTCCTCATTATAATATAATGTTTGATAAATTTGATGCTTCTTTAATAATAGCAAATCCCTATTATGGTAATTCCCCAATGAATCTTATAATTAACCCATCTGATGATTGGAGTCTATCAAAGACAGATATTGATTTATTTATTATAGAAGAAGTACTATCTAGAGCTTTATATTATTCAAATAATAATAAATTACAAATTAATATTTATAATGATGTAAATCATTATGCGTGGAGTAAAATTTTATCAGAAATTATGATTAAAAATGGGTATTCTATAGTGAACCAGAATTATCAATTGATTCATGATGTTACACTTTTACATGATTTTTGTAAAATATATATTAAATATAAATATTATAGTTCAGAATTTTCTAAAGAAGAAGCCAGTACTTTTTTATTAGAAAACACATTTTTAAATATAGAATCTTCCAATAGAATAATATCACAAATCATTTATGATTATAGTAAGAATGATTTAGAATCTTACGGTTCATATATATATATGAAAAATTTATTTAATAAAAATTGTGTTATTGATAATAAACTTTCGGATTATTTGTTTATAGAAAAAATTTTCAAACATGGATTCCTTCCAATCTATAATTATAAAAGTATATTAAATTAATGATATGAAAAAAAATCCAAAATATAATGAAAGTAGTATCAAATCTTTAGATTGGAAAGAGCATATACGAAAACGTCCGGGTATGTATATAGGAAAATTAGGTAATGGTTCTTCTATTGATGATGGAATATATATATTAATTAAAGAAGTTATTGATAATAGTATTGATGAGCATATTATGGGTTATGGAAATAAAATTGAAATAAAGAAAAATGAAAATATGATTTCTATTAGAGACTATGGAAGGGGAATCCCTCTTGGAAAAGTTGAGGAGTGTGCTTCAAAAATCAATACAGGTGGAAAATATGATGATGATGTTTTTAAAAAATCTGTGGGATTAAATGGTGTTGGAATTAAAGCTGTAAATGCCTTATCTAATAAATTTAATATTCAATCAATTAGAGATAATAAAACTATAAAATATGAATTTTCAAAAGGCAATCTTATAAAAAAAGGAAATATTGAAAACACAAATTTATCTAATGGGACATTAGTTGAATTTATCCCCGATCAAGAAATTTTTAAGAAATTTGATTTTATAGAAACATACATTGAAGATCAAATTATGTTTTATGCCTATCTGAATTCCAATCTTTCACTTTCATATAATAATAAAAAATATAATTCAAAAGGTGGTTTGAAAGACCTGCTCTTGCATAAAACTGAAAGTTATAATTTAGCCTATCCTATTATACATTTAAAAAATAAAGATATAGAGGTGGCTATTACGCATAGTGATAATTATGGTGAGGAATATTATTCTTTTGTCAATGGACAACATACTGCTCATGGAGGAACCCATTTAGCGGCATTTAAGGAGAGCCTTGTACGTTCTATAAGGGATTTTTATAAAAAAGATTTTGATGTTTCTGACATTAGAGCATCAATAGTTGTTGCATTAAGTATTCGATTGCAAAATCCAATTTTTGAATCTCAAACAAAGAACAAATTAGGGTCACTTGATATGTCGCCTGAGGGACCTACTATTAAAGTCTATATTAATGATTTTCTAAAAACTGAATTTGATAATTTTCTACATAAAAATTCAAATGAAGCAAAAATGATTTTAAATAAGATCCTTCAATCAGAAAAAGAAAGAAAAGATATTGCTGGAATAAAAAAAATAGCAAAACAAAAAACTAAAAAAGCTAATTTGCATAATAAAAAATTAAGAGATTGTAGGCATCATTATAATAATATGAAAATAGAAGATGATTTGAGGTTTGCATCAACTTTATTTATTACTGAAGGAGATTCTGCCAGTGGTTCAATAACAAAAACACGGAATGTAAAAACTCAGGCTGTTTTTAGCTTAAGGGGAAAGCCATTAAATTCATATGGACTAACAAAGAAAATTGTTTATCAAAATGAAGAGTTTAACCTCCTTCAGCATGCTTTAAATATAGAAGAAGATATTAGTGGATTAAGATATAATAAAATTGTAGTTGCTACCGATGCAGATGTAGATGGAATGCATATTAGATTGCTTATATTAACTTTCTTTCTTCAATTTTATCCTGAATTAGTTAGAAGTGGTCATGTGTATATATTAGAGACCCCATTATTTAGAGTTAGAAATAAAAGAAAAACAATTTATGCCTATTCAGAATCTGAAAAAAAACTTGCTATTGAAGATATTGGTGGAAAAGTAGAAATTACACGTTTTAAAGGTTTAGGTGAAATCTCTCCCTATGAATTTAAAGATTTTATTGGTGAAAATATAAAACTCGAACCTGTTTTATACAAAGGTAATGAATCTATACGAGAAATTTTATCTTATTATATGGGAAAGAATACTCAGCAACGTCAAGAATTTATTATTGATAATTTAAAAGAAAGTAATATTTAATATTGAAGAAATCTGATAAAAGTTTATCTACTATGTATAAAGATTGGTTTTTAGACTATGCTTCTTATGTCATATTAGAAAGGGCTATCCCTGGTATTAATGATGGTTTAAAACCTGTACAAAAAAGAATTTTACATTCTATGCGAGAAATGCATGATGGTCGCTATCATAAGGTAGCTAATATTATTGGTCATACCATGCAGTACCATCCTCATGGAGACGCTGCCATTGGTGATGCTTTAGTTTCTCTTGGCCAAAAAGATATACTTATAGATACTCAGGGTAATTGGGGAGATTTTAGAACGGGAGATATTATCTTTGATGCGGCAGAGCAGGTGATTATCCCAAACTTAGCTAAAAAAGCTATTAATCGCTTGGATATGATCTTTATTTCCCATTTTGATATGGATCATATGGGTGGGCTAAAACATCTTTTGGAGCGGGAGCCAGTGGGTCGGATTTTTATCCATGATACAAGATATATGACGGGTCCTAAGGATATCAAAAAGT
>CAYVTK010000169.1:3182-3294 GCA_964454465.1 uncultured bacterium
TATATGAGAACCAGCCTGAATTGGCACTGATATCTGTGGGTAAACAGAATCGATACCATCATCCCTCGGTACAGGTTTTAGATATTTTGAATGACTTGGGTATTTTGATTCG
>CAYVTK010000170.1:0-3265 GCA_964454465.1 uncultured bacterium
TGAGCAATTCTATCTTTTCTATCTAATTTCAATTCTTTTTTTTCGCCTGTTTTAGAGTACAGATAAACATGATTTGTATTTGTTTCAAATCCAGCACCTTCTTCATTCGCATAATTAAGAACAATATAGTCTAATTTTTTATTTTCTAACTTTTTTAAGGCTTCATCTTCACCATTATTAGTTTCTAATGCAAATCCAATAATTTTAGCAGAGCTTTGGCTTGCAATTTTCTTTAAAATATCTGTTGATTTAGATAATTTTAAATCTAAAATATCCTCATTGCTTTTAATTTTATCTTTTGCTATTTTTGTAACTTGATAATCTGATACTGCTGCAGTCATAAAGATATAATCATAATTAGTTTTTTCTAACATATTCTGGATTGCATTGTCCATATCATGTGCTGTTTCTACTGTTATTGTGTTAACCTCTGATAGGCTCCCTAGATGTACTGGTCCAGATACTAAATCTACATTTGCTCCAAAATCTTTTGCAGACTTTGCAATTGCATAACCCATTTTCCCACTTGATCGATTAGAAATAAATCTGACAGGGTCTATAGCTTCACGTGTTGGTCCAGCTGTAACAAGAACATTTTTATTTTCAAGATAAAGTTTTGTATCAAAAGCCTTTCTTATTTCATTCATAATACTTTTAATAGAAGGAAGGCGACCTTCTCCTGTATGCAATGATGCTAGTTCCCCCTCTTCAGGGTTTAAAACAATTTTATTTCTACTTTTAAGTTTTTTTACGGCATCTATGGTTGCTTGATTTTGCCACATCCTATAATTCATGGCTGGAACAAAAATTTGTTTTTGTTCACATACAGATAAAGTTGTTGATATAAGATCATCAGCAACCCCATTCCCAACTTTACAAAGAATATTAGCCGTTGCAGGAGCTATAACAATCAAATCAATATCAAAAGCTAGATCAATATGTTCTAATCCTCCTTTTGGTTTTTCAGGGAATAAATTTGTAATGACTTTATTATTAGATAGTGCAGCTAAAGTTGATATTCCAATAAATTCTTGTGCAGCTTTTGAAATAGCAATTTGAACTTGAGCCTTATCTTTTCTTAAGCCTCTAATAATCTCACAAGATTTATACGCTGCAATTGATCCTGTAATACATAATAAAATATTTTTATTTTCTAATACATTCATTTTTTTATGCAAATCATTAATCCGTCTCTTATAGGTAAAAGAGTATTAATAGTTCTTTCATCCTTAGTAATTATATTATTTAGCATGTTTAATGTTTCTGATTCTTTTGAAGTAGGGTTAAGAACATCTCCAGACCAAAGCATATTATCAAGGATAATAACACCTTCTGATTTTAAAAGTACCATTGCTCTTTTATAATACTCAATATAATTTATTTTATCTGCATCTATAAAAATCATATCAAAAGAATTTTTAGAGAATTTTTCTAATGTTTCCAGAGCCTCTCCAATATGTATTGTCAGTTGGTGCTTATAGTTTGATTTGTTGAAAAATTTTTGAGCTGTTTCTCCATGAATAGGGCATAATTCACAGGTATCAATATGCCCATTACTTGGAAGTGATTCAGCCATTCCAATTGCACTATATCCTGTAAACATTCCAATTTCAAGTACAGATTTTGCACCAGATAGTTTTATAATACTTTTTAATGTATTAACAACTAATGGACCAGAAATCATAGCAGGAGCCTGTTCATTTTTTTGTGTATACTCACGAATTTCTTTTAATAAATCTGATTCCGTATCAGAGTGTGTTACACAATATTGATTAATAGAACTACTTTGCATTTAATATATCCTGTAGTTTATTATTTTGATACAGATAAAGAAGTTTTTCATATCCTCCTATACATTGATCATGAATTATAATTTGAGGAACAGTATATCCCCCTGTTAATTCTTCAAGTTGAGCTCTTGAAAAATTTTCTTCTTCAATATTGATTTCTGTATATGCAACATCAATTGAATCTAATAAATTTTTTGCCGCATTACAAGAAGGGCACCAATTTGTTGTATAGATTTTTACCATAATATCGTTTAAATTTGGGTAATCAAATTTACGTAATGAAAATATATTAAATAATATAATAAAGGGAAATATATAATGAATACTGAATTATTAAATGTAGGAGACCAAGCTCCAGATTTTAGTTTGCCTAATTATAGTGGAGAGACTATATCATTAAATGATTTTAAGGGTAAAAATATCATACTTTGGTTTTTCCCAAAAGCGAATACTCCAGGCTGAGCGATAGAAGGCCAAGGATTCCGTGAAGAATTCAGTGATTTTCAAAAATTAGGTTATGAAATTATAGGTGTTTCAGGAGATTCTTTAAAGAAGCAAAAAAAGTTTGTTGAAAAATATAATTTCCCATTTATGATGCTGTGTAATGAATCTCATGATATGCTAAAAGCTTATAAAGTATGGGCCCTTAAAAAGTTTATGGGAAGAGAGTATATGGGGATACTTAGAGTAACCTACGTTATTGATAAAAAGGGAAAAATTGCAAAAGTATATGACCAGGTAAAAACAAAAACTCATTCTCAAGATGTCCTATCTGATTGTGCCTAGAATATGATTGAAGGAAAAACAATTCTTTCAGCTATCCCATCACCTGTTAAAAGATTATTGGCAGGAAAAAAAATTGAAATAGATAATCAAATACTCAATCTAAATTCACAATTATTATTAAAGTTTTTTTACAGATTAACAGGTGATAAAATTTGCAATCTAACTCCGCAAAAGGCTAGGGCAATGATTGATCGTGTCATTAACTTATTTCACAACCAAAAAAAGCTTAACAAAATGTGTCATATCAAAAATGATACTTTGCATTGCAATGATACGGATCTTCCAATACGTATTTATCGTCCACATAATGTTTCAAAAAGAATTCCTACACTAATTTATTACCATGGTGGTGGTTTTGTTATTGGGACATTAGAGATGTATGATTATTTATGTGCAACTTTTAGCTCTCAGTGTAATATTCAGGTTATTTCAGTTGATTATAGGCTTGCACCTGAAAATAAATTTCCAATTCCGCCGCTTGATTGTATTGCTGCATATAATGGATTATATGATAATGCGCAGCAATATAATATGGATATTAATCAATTGGCTGTTGCAGGAGATAGTGCAGGGGGAAATCTTGCGACTATTGTTACATCGCATATGACTAAGTCTAATAAGTGCCCAAAATTTCAGCTTCTTATTTATCCTGTTGTTAGAGATGCAGAATCACCTTCCTTTGAATTATT
>CAYVTK010000171.1:0-3231 GCA_964454465.1 uncultured bacterium
AAAATTCTGGTTCTTTCCAATCTTTTCTAAGTGGATGCCCTTCCCAATCTTCTGGTAATAGAATTCTTTTCATATCTGGATGTCCATCAAATAGAATTCCCATCATATCATAAGCTTCTCTTTCATGCCAATCTGCAGTACGCCATATATTTGCTACGCTGAATATTTTTTCAGAATTATGAAATTCTATTCTAATTTCTAAATATTCCTTTTTATCGGTAGAATAAAAATTATATGCTAATCCTAACTTTTCATCTACTTCTAAATCATACGATGTAATGCACATAAGATAGTCAAACCCTGAATCATAGATATATCTACTAATATCTTCCCAATCTTTAGAGTTAATTAAAACAGAGCCGTTTTCTAGGACTTCTAACTTATCTTTATATTTTTCCATAAGAATATTATTACTCATCTTTAGCTTTCCTTAGAGGGGTTTCAGTTTTTTTTTTTTTCTGTAATTCTATAATTCCCTGAATTAAAGCTTCCGGTCTTGGAGGACAGCCTGGAACATAGACATCAACAGGGACAACTAAATCAACTCCTTTTAATACATGATAGCCGTGTTGCCAATATGGACCTCCACTATTTGCACAGCTACCCATAGAAATAACATATCTTGGTTCTGCCATTTGTTCAAATAGACGTTTTACCCTATCAGCCATTTTAAGGGTAACGGTTCCAGCAACAATCATGACATCAGCTTGTCTAGGAGTAGCTCTTGGCATAGATCCAAATCTTTCTAAGTCATGTCTTGGTCCAGCTGCGGCCATCATTTCAATAGCACAACATGCAAGTCCAAACTGAAAAAACCAAGGCGATCCAGCTCTACTCCAATTAATTAAATCATCAAGCTTTGCAACAACGACATTGTCTTCTTTGAATTTCTCTAATAATGTAAAATCATCTTTTATATGTTCCATTTCCATTATTTTTTATCTACTCCTAATTTTTCATATCTGCCATAAGCATATTTTAATTGCATCTTAACCCAATCTAAATCTCCCTTAATCCAAACATATGCAAAACCTATTGTTAGAATTATAACAAACATTAACATTTCAATTAAAACCAATAACCCCTGTCCATCAGCTATAAAAGATTGATAAACGGCTGCCCATGGAAATAAGAATACAACTTCAACATCAAAAATGATAAAAACAAGGGCTATTATATAAAACCTTATATTGAATTTAACCCAAGCTGAACCTTCTGGAACTTCTCCACATTCATACGACATAAGTTTATCATTACGTTTATTATGCCTAGGAGAAACTAAATGCTGAATAACAAGGGGTGCGATAAGTAATCCTATTGCTAGGGCTGCAAAAACTATTACTGGAATATAGTCGTTATACATTTATAATTTATTTTACCAAACAATAATTAGATGATAAATTTACATATATATGAATTGTATCAGCAAGAACGTTTTACTGTTTTTTAAGAATTATTTTAAATTTAAATTTTAATTATGGTTTTTATAAATAAAATTATCATTATACTTATACCTTTTTTACCAAGATATGTTATTCAGATCTTTTCTAAAAAATATGTAGCAGGAATTAATAATTCAGAGGCGCTAAATGTTGTAAAAAACTTAAATAAAAGAGGACAGAATGCAACTATAGATATACTTGGGGAGCATACTTGCGATATTCAAATCTGCAAAAAAATAACGAGTAATTATATTCAGCTATTAGAAGAAATAAATAATAAAAATCTTATTTGCAATTTATCTATCAAGCCTAGCCATATTGGTGCAGATATAAACTATCAAACTGCTTTTGAAAATTTTAGAGAAATTTTAGAGGTAGCTAATAGATATGACAACTTTATTAGAATTGATATGGAAGACTCAAAGCTAACAGATTTAAGCATTAAATTATATAAGGAATTAAAATTAGTTTCAGATAATATTGGGGTCGTCTTTCAAGCATACCTACACAGAACAGAAAACGATATTTCAAACCTACCTGAAAATTCAAATATAAGATTATGTAAGGGAATCTATAAGGAGTCAGAGGATATTGCATACCAAAAGCATGATGATATTAATACAAATTATATAAAAATATTAAAAACAGCCTTTAAAAAAGATATTTATATTGGCATAGCAACACATGATAAAGAGTTAATAAAGGAATCTCTTAACTTAATTGAAATAGAGAAGATAGAAAGCGGTAAATTTGAGTTTCAATATCTATATGGAGTTCCTATGGAGAAACATATAAGACAATATAAAAGTAAAAATTTCAGGGTCAGAGCCTATATCCCATTCGGTGAAGATTGGTATGATTATTCCATAAGAAGAATTAAAGAAAATCCTAAAATAGCTTCATATGTATTAAAAAATATATTTTCAAAAAATAATATAAATTAAAACTTTATATAAATATTATAACATTTATATAAATATATAAGTTATAATATTTATATAAATCCTTTAATTCCTAAGAGGCTTACCTTTTGTAAGCATAAATTTTATTCTATCAATAGATTTTTGTTCACCGCATAAACTTATAAAAGCTTCTCTTTCTATATCAAGCAAGTATTGTTCAGTGACCGCTGTAAAAGGACCTCCTTTATCTCCTCCTGTTAAAACAAATCCTAACTTTTCACCTATAAGGGCATCATGTTCACTTATCTTCCCTGACTTAACCATTCCTTTGGCTGCAGTTTTAATAGCAAGCCTCCCTGCAGAACCTGCCAATTTAAAGGTTTCAGGTTCAGGAGGAATAAAAGAAGCTGCATTTTCAAGAATATATGATTTTGCTTCATGTAAAAGATGTGATCTATTAACTACAACGCAATCATCTGCTGTCATATATCCTAAGGACTGGGCCTGTTTAGCTGATGTTGCAACTTTTGCAAATCCTATAGTTTCAAACGCTTTCTGAACAACAGGCATAGATCCTGGCATATTAGTTTTTATTTTTTTACTTAAATTAGATAGTAATCTCAAATTTCCACCAGCTCCAGGAATTAAACCAACACCCACTTCTACAAGGCCAATATAAGATTCAGCTGCCGCAACTCTCACATTACAACCCCCTATCATTTCCATACCTCCTCCAAGAACAAGCCCATAAGGAGCTGCAACGACAGGAAAATTAGAATACCTCATAGCCTGAAACACTTGTTGCAATCCATCTGTTAATCGTTCTATTGAATCAAAGTTTTTTTGCTCTGCAGCCTGCAAAATCATATTAAGATTTGCTCCTGCAC
>CAYVTK010000172.1:0-3166 GCA_964454465.1 uncultured bacterium
TTTGTCCAAGCCAATTATTTTCTATCATTTTTGATAAATAATCAGGCAATTTAAAAATGTCTCTTTCAGGGTCATCAGGACAATTATCATAAGCTGTTTTTGCAACAAAAGCCATTGTGTCAAGACCCACAACATCAGCTGTTCTAAATGTCGCACTTTTAGGCCTACCTATAATAGTTCCCGTTAATGCATCTATGTCTTCAATAGACAGTTTTCTTTTATAAGCTTCATCTAGCGTAACCATCATCCCATATACACCAATTCTATTTGCAATAAAATTAGGGGTATCTTTAGCATGAACAACCCCCTTACCAAGAGTTTCTTGAAGAAAGTTATCTATAAAAGAAACATATTCCTTATCACTTTCTTTAGAACATATAATCTCTACTAATTTCATATATCTTGGAGGATTAAAAAAATGTGTGATGAAAAATCTATTTAAAAGGCTTTTATCCATCTCTTTGGTTAAATCAGATAAAGCTAAACCCGAGGTATTAGATGTAACCACTGCATCAGGGTTAATGTGAGGAGTTATTTTTCTATATAGATCTTGTTTCCAATCAAGTCTTTCTGATATAACTTCAATAATCCAATCACACTCTGAAAGTTTATCTAAATGATCGTTATAATTATAACATGTAATTAATTCTATTGTTTTAGGATTATAAAATGGACTCGGTTTTAATTTCCGTGATGACTCAATCCCTGATTCTGAAACTTCTTGATTTATATCAAAAGAATAAACAGGAATTTTAACGTTAGTTAGATGTGCTGCTATTTGAGCTCCCATAACTCCTGTTCCCAATACGGCAACTTTATTTATTTCTTTAATCATATTAAATCCTTTCTATAACAGTTGCTATACCTTGTCCTGTTCCAATACACATGGTAGCCAAGCCTGTATTTAAATTATTTTGTTCCATAACATTCATCAATGTAATAATAATTCTTGATCCTGAACATCCAAGAGGATGACCTAATGCAATTGCTCCACCATTTAAATTAATTTTACTTTCATCCCAATCACCTTTGCGGATAACATATAAGGACTGTGCTGCAAATGCTTCATTAAGTTCAATTACATCTATATCAGACATTGTCATATTACATTTTTTAAGTACTTTTTCAGTTGCCGGCAATGGACCTGAACCCATAATTTTCCAATCAACGCCAGCTACAGCTCTTCCTAGAATCCTAAATTTAGGCTTAAGTCCTAAATCTTTTGCTTTATTTTCACTTGAAATAGCCATCATTGATGCTCCTATAGATATTGGACTTGATGTTGCTGGAGTAATTGTACCATTTATATCAAATGCGGGATTTAAAGATTTAATTTTTTCAATGTTAGGTTCTCTCGGACCTTCATCTTTAGATACAATATCTCCATTAACTTTAATAGGGACTATTTCATTATCAAATCTTCCATCTAACTGTGCTTTTAATGCTTTTTTATGTGAATTTATAGCAAAATCTTCTTGATCTTCTCTTGATATAGAAAGTTCTTGAGCGAGATTTTCTGCAGTCTCCCCCATACCAATATAAAATTCTTTCTCACTTAATTTATCATTAAAGCTAGGCCAGCCACCACCCATTGGTACCCCAAACATATCTTCAACACCACCAGCTAGGCCAGCAGATATATCTCCTGATTCTATACTTGTACTTATTTGGTGCACCGCATCCATTGATGAGCCACAAAATCTATTAACTACGCTAGCTGCTATTGTGTCTGGAAGATCTGATAAAACGGTTACTCCTCTAGCCATCAGCATTCCTTGCGGACCCTCCGGAAATGCACATCCAAGAACAAAATCTTCATAAATATTTTTATTAGTTCCGATTCTATCAATAAGAGCTCTTAAAACATCAGAAGATAAATCATCTGCTCTTGTAACTATGCCAATTTCTTCATTAAATAATTTCCCATTTTTTAAACCTATGGGGCTACGTACACCTTCTATTATTACTGATTTACTCATTATTAACCTTTCTTTTTAATCTAGGTAGTATTTTCCGTTTTTATATAATTCTTCACAAATCGATTTCTTTAGAGCTATAGAATTAGGATTATACTCCAATTCATTAATCCTTGAATTAAATTGAGCCATGTGCTCCTTAAGTTCAAAGTCTTCACAAATATATGAGGCTAATACATTAACACGATCTTTAAGTATATTAAAATTCTCATATATTGAATATCTAACAACTTGATTTACCTTATTTTTATGTTCCCCATCAGATAATTGATTGTATCGTGTAAAGCCCATTTGCATAACAGATAAGGAAATAACAATATCAGCAAGAGGTTCTAAAGCCCATTGTTCATTTTTTAAATCCTGTCCATATTTTAAAATCAGTTTGTGTAGGGTATCAAGCATTAAACTTCTTGATAATTCTATAACTGATATTTCAGAAGACAATTCGTGGTCATCTGAAAATGTTAGTGAAGGCAAAAAGTCTTCCATTCTATGATAAATTTGATCTCTTATTGGCAATTCTTCTAATATTGCTTTCTTAAGCAAAGTACCTCCAATAATGAGTCTATTGATTTCATTAGTTCCCTCAAAAATTCTATTTATTCTTTCATCTCTATAGAACCCCGCAACAGGATATTCTTCAATAAAGCCAGCTCCTCCAAATATTTGCACTCCCTCATCAGCACAAAAAGCCAATGCTTCGGAACCTAAAACCTTACATATACTAGCTTCAATTGCATGATCTTCAATAATTTTTTGCATCTTTTCATAATATTTAGAATCAGTTTTATCTAAAGTTGTAATCATAGAATCAATAGAACCAGTAGTTGCATAATTCAAAGTATCTGACTCCCATGCCTTTACAACCATTTTAGAAAATTTATTCTGAATCATGCCAAAATTTGCTATAGAACGAGAAAACTGATTTCTCTCTTTTGCAAAATTATAAGCAATTTGAATTCCTGTTTTACATCCAGCGGCAGATGAAAAACCCAATTTCCATCTTCCTGCATACAATACATTTAATGCAATATGTCCTCCCTCTCCAACTTTACCTAAAAGATTTTCAACTGGAACCTTACAATTTTCGAAATATATAGTAGTTGTAGATGAACCTTTAATGCCCATTTTCTTTTCTTCAGCTCCTATTTCCCAACCTTTACATGATTTATCTAATATAAAAGATGTCA